>JBDRNB010000084.1:0-16957 GCA_043811635.1 Candidatus Aenigmatarchaeota archaeon | reverse complement strand
ACTCTATATGCCACCCAGGCCTGCCTTTTCCAAATGATGTCTTCCAGAAGACATCACCATCCTCCTTTGTATGAGCCTTCCACAACGCGAAATCCCTGACATCATCCTTTTCATACTCATCGTCCAGTCTGCCTGCAGCGTTCCTCTTAAGATCATCAGGCTTGAGTAGTGCAAGCTTGCCATAATCATTGAAGCTATCTATCTTGAAATATACAGAACCCCCTTTCTCATACGCATTTCCGTTCTTCTTCAGCTTCTTGATAAAACTCTCAATCTCCTTGATATGACTGGTCGCCTTTGGCATAATCTCAGGTTTTTGAATGTTCAGACTCTTCAGGTCATGCATAAATGCCTTTGTGTAGAACTCAGTGAATTCCTTCAGGCTCTTTCCCTCTTTTATTGCACCCTTGATTGTCTTGTCATCCACATCCGTGATATTCATAACATGCTTGACCTTGAACCCTTTGTATTTCAAGTATCTCCTAACCACGTCATAAAAAACCATAGCTCGTAGATTGCCTATGTGCGCATAATTATAAACAGTAGGCCCACAGCTGTATATTCCCACAAACCCCTCTTTGATGGGTTTGAATTCCTCTTTTTTCCTTGTGAGGGTGTTATAAAACCTGATCATATGACCACAAGCTATTTATATATACTGTATAATTAGTATGAATATATACAATAATTTGTGATTTATATGGTTGACACAAAAGCTATCATCCTCTCATACAGGAGGGGAAGACACACGCAGAAGATGAATCAGATTTTGGTAGAGATAGCTGGGATTGACACAAAGGCAAAGGCAAGCAAATTCATAGGAAAGAGGCTTGTCTGGATCACACCTTCAAAAAAGGAAATCCACGGAAAGATAACCCATGCACACGGCAACAACGGTGTCTTGCGAGCACGCTTTACTAAGGGACTGCCGGGAACAGTTGTTGGAAAACACATCAAATTAGTCTAAGATTGTTTAACTAATTCTGAAAAACTCGAATTGTTTCACAAAATAGATTCACATCAATGGGTAACAAAAGACTTAAAAAATTTAGTGTCACTATTTACATATCAACAAAATAGCTTAGACGTACGTCGATTAACGATTTAAGAGTTGTTGAATAAAATGGAAGAGGATTCAGATTGTAGTAGGGGTTATGGGAAACCATATAACACAAGAAAGGGCATCATCAACTTCCGTAGCTGAAGATTTAAAACTCGTTTCATATTTCTCTCGGGAATATTTTGATGTAAATTACGTAGATGGAAGAGTTTGCCACATAGACTCACCTGTTAGTGTTGTTATGCCCACACGAAACAGAAGTCCGTTTAACCCATCAACACCAGACGGCGAAAGAAATCCCCTAAAATGGTGTTTAGATTCTTTAACATACCAAAGAGGAGCTGAAATCGCAGATGTTGTGATAGTTGATGACAACTCTTCAGATTTTACTAGGGATGTTGTGGATTCATTTAGCGATAGGTTGAATATAAAATACCTTAGAAACAAAAGAAGACTAGATTATCCTTTAAGCGTGAATAGGGGATTAGTTATAGCAGAAACTGATAGATTTATGTTTATGGGAGACGATGGAGTTTGTTCCCCTTATTATACGTGGGGTGGATTATTTGCACTTAATTTTTTGAAGGAGATTGATAGTGTTGGTGCAGTCAATTTACCTGTATATGACAGATCAACAATACCGGAAAAAACAGTACATTCTAGTAATATACGTGAATTGAACATGCAAGAGGGAAGATTTGGATGCGAAGAAAACACGTTTCCAGAGGAATTCTTAAGTGAGACTGAAGGTACATTCTTCGATCCAGAAAGAAAAATATTCAAACCAATTATGGTTCAGAATGTAAACGGTCACCTTTTAGTGGAAAGAGAAGTTATGGAAAGATTAGATGGTTTCCCTTCATTTCCCACCAGAAGCACAGCATACGAAGCTGAATTTATTTGTAGATTAAAGGAGCTTGGATTAAACACTTATCTATTCTTTGATCCCAAGTTCCATTATGTTCATTTTAAATATGGAAGAACGGGTGGTCATCAAAACCTGGTTGGAGATGATTGGAGGGAAAAATATGGTTATGACGGGCTAAATTTAAGAGAAATGCTTGAAGAGTCAATAAGAGATGTACGCGATTCTGGTTGCAGTGTCGATCCACGTGTACATTCATACGCACTACTGGCAAATTACTCACGTATATTTTCAAGAGATTCTACTGGTCAAAAGAGATGGGCACGGAGAACTTATAAAGATTTTGTTGTAAGTGGTGATACTGTAAACACATTTTTCAAACCAATATCTAGTGAAAGGGAAAGACAGATAATTTGGGGATTAGCAATGTTTCATAGCATGAATGGATCTAAATCATATACAATGAATGAAATATTAGAAATAATAAAAAGAGGTACATCAATGGAATTTGAAAGGATGAAAAACGAACTACTTGAATAAACTCAAATTTAAAACTTCCTCCAAATCATATATTATGATCATTTCTGTTATCTCAGATACACATCTTGGTTTTGCATCAGGCACTGAAAGAGCTGAGGACTCCTTCCAAGGGTTTGAACAGGCCCTTGAAAAGAGCATGGACTCAGATATAATACTACTTGCAGGAGACGTGTTTGATACAAAGGTGCCCACCACAGAGGTGATGGCAAAGACAATGGCACTCCTGATAAAGCCGCTTGTGAAACAAAACCCCACGAAGATAGTGGACAGCCTGGAAAAGGATATGACACACGTGCTTCCCATAACTGACAGAGGAATACCTGTTGTAGCATTGCATGGAAATCATGAGAGGCGGACGCGAGATAGCTTAAATCCTGTCCAGGCCTTGGAGAAGACAGGATTCCTCGTTCATCTGAATGCCAATGGAATCATCCTTGAGAAGGACGGGGAAATGGTATGCGTGCAGGGTTTATCTGCGATCCCAGAAAACTACTTCGAATCCTCTCTTGGGGAATGGGATCCAAAACCAAAGGAGGGTTGCTTCAACATTCTCATGCTTCATCAGCTCTTCTCACCACTCACGTACTCAAAGCTTCATGTAAACATGCTCCCTAAAGGATTTGACCTCTACATATCCGGAGATCTTCATGAAAAGAAATCCATCAAGCATGAAGGCTCAACACTTCTTGTCCCAGGATCCACAGTTGCAACGCAGATAACCAAGGAATCTGTGAATAGGCGCGGGTTCTGGAGGATAGACACAAAAGGCGGAACAGAGTTCGTGGAACTGGATTCAAGACCTGTGCATTACTTGGAAGATGAGATCAAGAGCTCTGATGAGCTAGACAAGAAATTGTCCGAGCTTGTGCACGGAGAAACAAAGCCAGTGATAAGAGTGAATATAACTGATGGATTCTCAGAATCAGAAATAAGAAAGAAGTATGAAGACAAGGCAATTATTATATTCAGGAAAGAAAGGCAGCAGACAGACACAAAGAATATAGAAGTGCATAAACTATCTGTCAAGGAGACAGGAAGAAAGATATTGTCTGATAATATCAAGGAAGCTGGCCTGAATGAAAAGATATTCCAGGAGATATTTGAGATCCTGCTTGAGAACAGAGTAGATGACGCAATAAATATGCTAGTAAAATCAGACGAGCTCAATACCAGGCTGAATCCATCTCGATGAGATTCTCTTCTTATTCTCCTTCACAATCACATCTGACATAGCCTTCTTTATTTCTGCATCCTCAAATCCAAGAACCTTCCCGAAAGACTTGAGATCAGAAGGGGCTCTCATATCCCATCTAGACAATGCACCTGAAGATAGTGTGAAAGGAGCATGATATTTTCTTACAAGCTTGGCAGCCTTTGTCATATGCGAGAACAGCTTGACACGTGTCCTCTTATGACTCTTAATCAAGTCATTTAAACTGAAATCTATAAACACATTATTCTTCTTTGCCAGCTTAATCATAACATAATTCAATCCAGGATCATTCCTCAGGCATGTAATAGGATCTCCCCATGGCTGTATGAGCATGTCCACGAGCGGGTTTTCTACAGCCTCCCTGTTTACAAGCAGATCTCCACCTCTTACACATATAACATCAAACTTGCTTCTTATCTTCTGAGCAGTTCTTCTCACATAATCTGGATTGCCTGATATCTCAGCGCCTGATATTATCCCCTTTCCATTCCGAGGCTTCAATACACTGTCCCATTTATGTATCAGTACAACACCAGACCATCCCAGAGTCTTAGCTATCTTGATTGCCTCTTCAAAACCCTCAAACCTGACATGGTTGTCGTAATACATAATATTATTTATTAATGTCAACTTAATAACATGAGCAATGAAAAACTGGTGGAATATCTCAGGAATGCAGGCTATATCAAATCCAGTTCTGTTGCAGATGCATTTATTTCTGTTCCACGCGAGCATTTCGTCTTGGAGCGGTACAAGAAATACGCATACGTGGATAATCCATTGACTATACACAAAAGCCAGACAATCAGTGCGCCAAGCATGGTAGCAATCATGCTTGAGCTGCTTGATCTGAGGCCGGGGCAGAAGATACTTGAAGTAGGAGCCGGTTCAGGATGGAATGCAGCTCTGATGGCAAGCATGATAAAGCCGGGAAAGGTTTATTCCACAGAGATATACCCTGAATTGGCAGAGTATGCAGAGACAAACATCAGAAAGGCTGGAGTAAAGAATGTCGAGGTTATAACATCAGACGGAAGCTTGGGTTATGAAAAACACCAACCATACGACATCATAGTTCTCACATGCGCAGCGCAGCGTGTTCCTGAAGGATTATTTACACAGCTCAAGCTGGGAGGCAAGCTAATGGCACCTCTGGGTGGTTTTCACCAGATTTTGACAGTGTTTAAGAAAAATAAATCAGGATTTGAAGAAACAACTCATGGTGGTTGTGTGTTTGTCCCTCTCAGAAATCATACATAATCGTCGTCTATTTCTCCCTCTTCCACGAGGTGCTGGAACTGCTCTACATTCGTCTTCAGAACCTTGTCCAGCTTTGCCTTGTCAAACACGCTTCCGTGGCCTGGAAAAACCTTTTTGATTGCGAGCTTGCTCAGCTTCTGGAGTGATTCTTTCATTGCTGTTGGATCGCTGTTTGAGAAATCAACCCTACCAATAGCGTTCTCAAAAACAGTATCTCCAGAGAACAGGAATTGATTCTTCTTGTCGTATAAGCAGATGGAGCCTGTTGTATGGCCTGGTGTGTGTATCACCTGAAGTTCCGTGCTCCCAGCCTTTATTACATCTCCATCCTTCAGCTTCTTGTCCAATACCTTTGGATGTGGATTTCCGTCAAAAAAATCAGCAGCACTGAGCTCCTTATTACCGGTTTCTATAATATTTGCATCAACCTCATGTGCAGCTATCTTTGCATTCAGGAAATAACCATTCCCGCCTATATGATCAAAATGACAATGTGTGTTTATTATCCATTTAACATCGCTCATCGGCATCTTCAGCATCTTCATAACATCCCTCAGTCGCGTGTAATTAAAACCAGTTCCTGTATCTATCACAGTGTCTCCTATGACATAGATATTGGAATCTATATCAGAGAGATGAATTAGTGTTATGTTGCCAAATTTTTGTATACCCATATGTAGTAATTGTACCAACAAAAATATATATTTAAAGATCACTTTTTAAACATGAAAAAATATCAGAGGGAGTGTAATAATACTTTTGATGGTGAAATGGTGGAGATTAGTGTAGTCCCAGTTGAATTAGATATAAGACATGGTATATATAATAAAATGAGTTGTCCCCACTATGCTGGAATTGGATTATGTAGCGCCGGGAGTGAAATAGGACATTGCCGCTTCTCAAAAATGACAGAAGATGAATTGAAATAGATTATCTAATCCTTTTTCTTACACAACCAGCTTGACAGCTTCTTCTGGTCCTTCTCAGCCTTGATTGTGTCAGAAGTAATCCATGTTCTTCTCACGATATCAGGATATTCCTTATTCCTTGATAACCAATCCCTCATCCATGCTATTGTCTTGTCATTGCTCGAGTAACCAGGACCGAAGTCCCCGTACTTCTTCTTCAGCTTGTCAATCTCCTCTTCCCTCGCCACCTTTGCTATTATAGAAGCAGCAGCACATACAGTGTATTTGTGATCGGCCTTGTGTTCAACAACAAGATCTGTGTTCCCTCTCGTCAGCTTGTCAAGCAGCTGCTTCAACCTGTCCGGCTTCACATCAGGAGAGTCCACATATGCCTTCTTTGCCTCCAGATAATCAAGGGCATCAACAAACTTCATCGCTTCTATCTGATTCAGGTTGATACCCTGCTGCCTGTATGTATCTATTCGGCACGCATCAACGTTTATAACAATCACATCCTTTGCATGCTTCTCTATCAGCTTCGCCAGCTTGACCCTCCTGTTCTGAGTAACAAGCTTCGAATCCCTAACACCAGCCTTGCGCAGGAGGTTCTCCTTATCAGGATCCATGGACACTCCGGCTATTATTAACGGGCCTATAACAGCCCCGCGTCCAGCTTCATCAATCCCAGCTATTAATTCTTCTGTCATATTCAGTCTCTTTAATTTGGATTCGGAGAAATAAAAGTTAAACTTCAATCATTTCAGGGAGATAATATAATCTTTCTGCTACCTCTTTTGCTGTTGGTATGCGGGCATAGGGATTGTCTATAGTGTCCATTGTATGTATGTCTAATATATTACTGCGACGACCTTTATTGAATTTTTTAAAATTCTTAACAGAATCACCAACAAAAGCCCCATGAACAAAAATACCATCTACGTGTCTTGCACCGCCTTGAAATGCAGATTCAACTCCCTTTATGAATGTATTTGACGTAAGAGCCCAATCATCAACAATTACAACGTTTTTATCCCTCACCAGTTCTGGGTCAAATCCTTTTATAACTTCAATATTATCGGCATTTGCTCTTGATCTATGTTTTTCAATAAAAGCAGATGGTTCCCAGACGCCAAGTGCTCTTCTCAACATTGTAGCTATGGTGTTGCCTGAAGGATCAGGGGCGGTAACAACATCTACTGGTATCTTGTTTGTTCTTATATAATGAGCAATCTCATCTGTAGGATCAACTGAAAAAACAAAGTTTGTCCAATTCTCTAACTCTATTAAATTTTTTCGATCACCCCTTCTCCAATCCGTTAGGTACCTATCTTCTTCTCCCTTCATGGCAACCTTTCTAACCCAGCCCTCTCTTCTGTAATCATGTGGATAAACAGTTACTATATGATCACAACCTAGTCCCTGTAGTATACCTCTGTTCATTCTAAGTGTTATTGCCTCACCTTCATATCTTCTTTTTTTCCCTTTGCCATCAATATCGGTGAATAAATGATCTTGTTTTGTATATGGCTCATGTGTCATAACAAGAATAACTTTACCTGCACGCTTACCCCTCAAATATTCAGGAGAGCCTCTTTTAAGTACCTCTGTTGCTTGACATGCCATTCCGAATAATCTATCTGAATTCCAATCTTTGCCATATTTTCCTCTAAGAACAACATACACATCGCTGTTTTCTATTTTCTCTCCAAGTTTGATGGGATTGTCACAAGACAAATCACAATCAAGACCATTCATTCCACAATGTTCATCAATAAAACGTATCTTTTGTTCTCCACCAGTAAACGTTTTTGTGCAGAAATAGTGTACAGTAGACTTCTCACCTGAAAGTTCTTGATACTCCTGGGCTAATCCTTCTGCGTAGTTGTCTCCAAAAGGACTAAGGAAGATCGCCATAAATCTCTGTTTATTCTTAAGAAGAAAAATAATAAAAGCCTTAACAGTTCCCACGGTTATAAAATATAAAAAGGCTTTGTTTCTTATTTATAACCTATACACACACAATATTTAACACATAACGGGGTGGAGAATGTCATTTAATAAGATAGAATTTGATAAAATAACAGATAGAGAAAGAGGATATATTTTAGGTCTTTTTATAGGTGATGGTTACGCATACTATGACAAAAAACAGAAACATTATACTGTAGAATTTTATCTCCATTCCGAAAGAAACAAAGATGTACAAAAATATTTGATTTCAATTATGAATAAATTAAATCTCAGCTGTTCGATAAGAAAAGACAAAAGATTCAAATGCAATAGAATAAGAACACGTTCTAAATTATTGATGGAATATTTGAAAACAGATAAAAAAGGAAATTCGTCATTTGAAATTGGTTATTTATCTGGTATTATAGATTCTGAGGGCTATGTCAATCATAAAAAACGTGTAATAAACATAGTTAATACTGATAAATATATACTAGATAGATG
The DNA here is from genome assembly GCA_043811635.1 of Candidatus Aenigmatarchaeota archaeon. GTDB lineage: Archaea > Aenigmatarchaeota > Aenigmatarchaeia > QMZP01 > QMZP01 > JBDRNB01. Next base: position 8,657 of record JBDRNB010000084.1, on the reverse strand, counting down.
TTCAAAATGTTTGAGCAAACTAAATATAGATACTATACTAAAAAGGAGAAAAAAATCAAAAAAAGACGTGAAAAAGTCTTATATATTATACATACCATACAAACTTAAGCATATAAGTACAAATTCAGTTAAAGTAAATAGCGGGGGTGCTTAACGGGGATTATTTCTTCTTTTGAAGGATAACCGTAATGGAGCAGCCTGGAGTGCTCGTTGGGCTCATAACCCAAAGGTCGGTGGTTCAAATCCACCCCCCGTTACTTAATTATGGACAGGTACACCTTTGGAGAGGACATAGGAAGAGTTAATTTCAATGTAGATCAAGGTATTATGGGAAACCTGGAGCTCTCCACGATTGCGGACAGTATAGTGGAATCCAAGATCGATACCACGTGGATAATAGGCGTGGGCGGGAGCATATTCGGGGCCCCTCTTATACATGATGGTGTGGTCTATGTTGGTGCAGCTGACAAGAACTTCTATGCTGTTGATGATAAAACAGGAAGTGAGATATGGAGATTTCCAACAGGGGGTGTAATCATATCATCACCAACAGTTGACGATGGTATCGTATATTTCGGTTCTTATGATGGAAATTTGTACGCAGTGAGTACAAGAGGTGAGCTTGTCTGGAGGTTCAGTACTGGTGACAAGGTATATTCTGATCCGTTTGTATGGAAAAACAATGTGTACTTTGGTTCTCATAATGGAAATGTGTATGCTGTAAACAAGAAGACAGGGGATTTGAAGTGGAGGTTCGCAACAGGCGGGCCAATTGCATCTTCAGCGAATATTGTTGAAGACGTTTTGTATATTGGCTCGAGCGACAAAAACCTTTATGCGATTGATGCAGAAACAGGAAGGCTGAAATGGAGGTCTCCAGCTAATGGTGTTGTCAGATACAAGCCAGTCTTCTGGGATGAGAAGATAATATTCGGTTCCATGGATGGCTCTGTCAGAGCTGTTGATAAAAAGGGCAATCTGGTATGGAAGTTTGACACAAACGAATCAATAGGCACGTACATGTTCTTATTAGGAGACAAGTTATTTTTTGGTTCAAGGAATCTTAACTGGTATGAATTGGATAAGAACGGCAAATTGGCGATGACATTCAAATGCAAAGGATACCCAAATGAAGTGACTATTCTAGACGAAAAACTTTACATGAGCTGCTGCGAGAATGGGTTGTTTGTGATTGAAAAGGAAACAGGAAGAGAGTTATGGGTCTTTCCCACGAACGGCTGGATAATTCGTCTCACAAAACATGAAGACAAAATATATTTTGGTTGTTGGGATTGCAATCTATATTCAATAACAGCAGAAGGCGATTTGAGGTGGAAGTTTAGCACATCCCTCAGCTATAAATCAGCATTGGAACCTGAAGAAGAAGTATCGACAAAAGCGCTTGAAGTTGTATGGAGGGATGAATCAATCTCTGAGAAAGAAGACAAATACAAGGAAAAGACTGGGGATGTTGAGTTTGGTGGTTATGGTGATTTTGACACCGGATATAAAATGAGCACAAGCTATATTAAGAAAAAGAAGAGCAGATACGGCTAACTTAGTTTCTTAATCACGTCGTCCAGATCCACCTCTTTCTGTGCACGCTTCTTCATATCCTTCAGAGGGAACTTCTTGGATTTCAGTTCCTTCTCACCTATAATCAGAACATAGTTAATGCCAAGTGCGTCTGCATATTCAAGCTGTTTTTTAAAATTCCTATTGTTCAAGTCAAGCTCACTTTTCACACCTGCTGCACGCAGCTTGCTTGTTATCTTTATAACATCCTTTCTTACGTCGTCTGAGACAGCAACTACAAATACATCTGTGACTGTTTTGGGGAGCTTGAACATATTCCTGGATTCCATGATCTCGTAGATCCTTTCAATTCCAAGGGAGATGCCTGTTGCTGGCGTGTCTCTGCCTCCATAGTTCTTCACAAGGTTGTCGTATCTGCCGCCAGCTGTTATGGAACCAAGGTTTGCAAACTCCTTAACAAAAACCTCAAATATGGGGCCTGTGTAGTAGTCCAAACCGCGTACAAGGGAGAAGTCTATAACTATATATTTATCTATTCCATACTGCTTGGAAAGGGATACCATTTGTTCCAGTTCATCAAATCCTTCAGACTTGCATAACTTGCGTCCCCTTTTCAACACATCTTCAGGAGATCCCTTAATCTCCATCATATTAAGGAGTGAATCACACTCCTTCTTGGACACACCCTTGGAAACAAGCTCCTTGACAACATCTGCTTCACCAATCTTCTCCAGCTTGTCCAGGGACCTGAAGACATCGAACTCATTCTTTCTAATCCCTGATGCCTTGATCAGGGAGTCCAGAATCTTCCTGTTATTCAGGCGTATAATGAAATTCTTGAATCCAAGAGACTCAAGCGCCTTGACTGCAGCTGCCAAACATTCCACATCAGCATCCATCTGAGAGGAGCCAACCACATCCACATCTGCCTGCCAAAACTCACGGAAGCGGCCAGCCTGAGGTCTGTCATACCTCCACACACGACCTATCTGATATCTCTTGAAAGGTTTGGGTAGCTGCGGATTTGATGCAATCACGCGCGCAAGTGAAGCTGTCAGATCAAACCTGAGCCCAAGCTCCCTGTCTGATTTGTCCTTAAAATAGTATATTTCATCCTTTACCTCATCCCCACCTACGCCTTTCTTGGAGAGTAATTCCCATGACTCGAATGCAGGCGTCTCAAGAGGGTCAAAGCCAAACTGCTCAAACACCTTCTTCACAGTCTGAAATATATACTCACGCCTAATCATATCTGCAGGCATGAAGTCCCGAGTTCCTCTTGGTGGTTGCATATTCATATTTTCTCTTCAGATTATATATTATTCTAAGCCTCCTATTATATTTTCTACAGCTTCTAGAATCTCACCACTTTTTACAACATTCGTAAGTTTCTCTATATCTGTATAGAGTGGTCTGTCTTTGTCTAAAAATTTAACATATTTTCTAACAACATCGTATGCAGTTTTTACACCTTTGCCAGGATTTCCTCCCCTTAAATCAAGTGCCTGCGCTGCAGCCAAGAACTCTATAGCAATAACAGCAAAAGCGTTATCAATAATCTTCCTTGTTTTTATTGCGGTATTTGTTCCCATGCTTACAAAGTCTTCCTGATCAGCCGCAGTAGGAATTGAACCTGTTGCAGCAGGTGTTGACAAAACCCTATTTTCACATATAAGTGAAGCTGCAGTGTATTGTGGTATCATTATTCCTGAATACATACCACTGCCTTTTATTAGAAAACCAGGCAGCCCAACGTTTAGATTCGGGTTTACCAATCTGTTAAGTCTCCGTTCAGAAATAACAGATATAACTGTTATTGCTGTTCCAAGCAACTCCAAAGGCAAAGCTATAGGTGTTCCCTGAAAGTTTGCTCCTGTCAAATATTTTCCACCATTTTCATTTGGAATGAATAATGGATTGTCTGCACCGGCGTTGATTTCAATCTCTATCTGTTTTCTTGTAAATTCAAGAGCATCCTTAGCAGAACCAACAACCTGTGGAGTTGAACGTATACTATATGCATCTTGAACTCTTTCCTGTTGTAATAATATTTCAGATCCTTCTATAAGCCTTCTTATATTACGAGCAGATTTTATACCACCTTCAAATCCTCTAATCCTTAATATATCGTCATCAAATGCCATTGTAACAGCTTTCAATGATTCGAATGTCATTGCAGCAGCTATCTCAGATGTTTTTATCAGTACATCTGCATCATAGACATTTAAGGCTCCTATGCCAGCTGTAAGCTGACAACCGTTTATAACAGCCAATCCATCTCTTATCTTATATTCTATTGGCTTCATTCCAGCCTTCTCTAGAGCCTCCTTTCCAGGAAGTCTTTCACCTTTATAAAATGCTTCTCCCTCACCCATTGGAACCAACATAGCCTGTGCTAATGGTGCTAGATCACCACATGCACCAACAGATGCAGGATACATCACTGGAGTGATTCCTCTGTCTAGCATGTCTGCAAGAAATTCTACAACCTCTAGTCTCACACCAGAGACACCCTTGCATAATGTATTAATTCTTGATGCAATTGCTGCTCTTGTAATTTCCTTGCTAACTGGATCACCGTAGCCAGCAGCGTGACTGTATATCAAATATTTTGAAAAATCTTCTGCCTGTTCCTGAGTTAAGATTATGCTTGCAAGTTCACCAATTCCTGTTGTTGTCCCATATGCTACTTCTTTATTCTCAAACATTCTCTCAACAATACTTCTACTTTTCCTAATATCCCCTTTTGACTCTTCAGCTATTTCTATCCTTTCATCATTCCTTGATATTTTCACCAGTTTTTCTATACTCAAATTCTTGCCGTCTAATTTTACTGACATATTACCTCCTAATAATATTTACTAGCCCAGACCAGATGTCACATATCTTCCTGTAAGCGTCATATAATTTATGTATTCATCACTTGTTATCTCTCCTTTGTATAACGCCTCTCTCATTCTTTTTAGTTGCAGATTGTCGTACTCTCTGGTCAACACTTCATATCGCCTGTTAATTTTTTCAAGATATGTGAACTAACCTCCTACTCATATTATCACCTCTTTTTCTTCAGGGTCAGAACCGGGAATTTCGATCGACGTAGGTTTCACCTGCGTCAGTTTTTTCGAACCCGGACTGGAAGCTCCACAAGCTTCCGTGCTAACCGTTACACCATTCTGACCATTCAAGCTACAAATTAGAATGATACCACTCTCAAGATCAAAGAAAAAATCCACCATATCCCCATCTTCTAGGCCAAGGCTTCGCCTAATATCAGCTGGAATGGATACGCGGCCTTTAGAATCAATCTTTAGTTGCCTGGTGATTTTAGTAATAGGTCTAAGAAAATAATCTTCTCTTGTGAACTAAACCACCGTATGTTTTCATACTTTCACCAAGAATTAATAGGAATAGGAGCTATTTAAACCTTCTGTGGGACGAGTGATATAGACCCACCGCAACAATTATAAGAATTAACACAGCCAGATCATTCAGGCCAGGGAATATTGCGGGATAAACAACCCTGACTAGGACCTCATCTGTCTCCTGGTCCCCAATCAGGTCTGATGTAGCTCTAATCCTTATGTATTTTCCAGCATCGTCTTGATCGCTGGAAAAGATCTCAATAAAGAACTTGGCATATCCATAAGGCTCCATATCCTTAACCACAACACTCTTTCCATCAGGAGCTATCACATAGTTAGGATGACCGAAACCAATATTCTGGAAGTAGAACAGCTCTCCAGGATAGTCACTGTTAAAGAATTCCACAGTTATATTATCCCTTTCACTTCCTACGTTTCTCACCTCAACAGGCAGACTGTATGATCCTCCTAGGACTATATTTAGCTTGTTGAATGCAAAGTTTACCCTCCTGCCTAATGACAATTTCTTCTCAACAAAGTTCCCAGCATTATCAGTTGCTGTTATTGTAGCCTTCATTCTGTTTGCGTTGAATGACTTGATGCATGAACTCATTTCATCGGCAGCTGTTGGTGCAGGACATTGTTCCACACCTTGTACATCTGTTTCCCATTCAATCGTGTGATTCAATAAACCGCTTATTGTATCAGATGCATTTGACTGAATAATTATACTTCCAAAACTCATGTCAACAGTCAGATTGGGATTTGTGACATCAACAGTTACATCCTTCACAGCATTTATTACTCCTATGTTACCTGCAAAATCCCTTGCAATTGCCAAAAATGAGTATTCTTTATCTTCCACAACTTTTTCAGGAAAATCACCAAATCCAAAATTCAGTTCCCTTTGGTTTACACATGACCCAAACATATTAACACCATTCAACCAAACAAAAAAACACTCAACACCTGAGAAGTCAGATTGATTGTTCCATCGAAGCCAAAAACTGTATTCGCCAGTATCTACATCACCTGTCCATGCAGTTGAATTCGGACCCATCCAGTCTGGAATGCTTACAAAGTAAGATACAGGCTCTGTGAAATCTGTTTTCGTAGTATTTATGCCAGACCAAGGACCATAGTTGCCTGCCTTGTCTTGAGCTTGGCATCTGAATTCATAAGTTTTTGCATCTTGTAATACTACATAAGGACATAATATGTAATTAGGATTGAATATACATAATCCAGAACCTATGGCATCCTGCCATGCTCCTCCATCAATTCGCAACTCGAAAATACTATTGTTCACCCCGTAATTGTCAGTGGACACAAAATTAAGAAGTATAAATGATCCTTTTTTTGTCCACACAGGTAAACCACCTAGCACACATACTGGATCTGTCTGATCTAGCGTGATCGAAGCTGAGTCATTTGCAATATCGCCTGTTGTATTCCTTATGCTGGTATTCACGATTTTCAGTCCATCTCCTCCAGGCAGTGTTTCGGAAACAAGCCATGAAGTCTGTGCTGGTGTGGGATTCCAGCCAGGAGGCTCTGGATCTGTGGAATGCCAATATTTGTAATCATTGTTATTATCAGGCTGCTGCGTGAAATTCAGGCTCACAACCGTTTCATTCGTATACACTTCACCATCATTTATCTGAATGGTTATACCCAATTCTCCCGGTGGCGGACTGTATTGAATAATATCCAGAATCATTCCACTAGTCCTTCCAACATTATCCTTTACCTCAATATCAACCTCTTTTTGTCCAAATCCATCTGTCAGTGTCCATGCCTTTGGTGACGTGCAAGGCTCCCATGCATGCCAGTTTTCACCAGCGTTTCCAAACCTACATTCTTGCACCCCGGATCTTGCATCAGCAAATATATTTGTAAGAGTCACACTCTGTGAATATGTTTCTGCAGCACCATCATCAATTGTAATAGATCCTGTGGGATTTGAATTATCAATACTTACTTGTTGCGAAACATCTGTATACCCAAGCCCATTCCCTGCTATGTCATACATCTTTGTCCACACAGTGAAATCAGATTCACTACTACCTGTGGTCACATCCCAGTCTCCAGTTAAAGGCCAGCTTGTGCAGTCACTACATGTCGCTCCTGTTATGTCAAGATATGCATCGTTTACATAAGATCCATCATCAGTGTATGATCCACTGCCAACAGCATTAACATATGATATGACCTGAACCTCGCCACCTACACATGTTTTTGGAGAACAAGTACTACCTTCCACAAATGCAAGATATTGTCTTCCTGGAGGTGATCCAGGTGCACCGTTGTGATCTATTGTGTGCGTTGTTGTGGTACCACTTGTAATCCAACACTCGTTTCCATTCACATAATCACAACCAGAAACTGAATAGCTTGTATAGCTTGGTGGGTTATAATCAATGCTGAAATTCCTGTAGTATTTTCCACTATTTCCTGCTTGATCTACAATATCCACAACAAGGCTGCATGTGTCATAACCCTCATTTGGGCACCACGCACTTACATCAATATTGAACAAAGACGTGCAGTCTGTTGGTGTCTGCTGTGAAACAGACCACGTGGATCCAGACTTTGTCAAAACGCTGTATGTGCATGCACCACTTCCAATACCACTTGTAGCATCTGTGTTTGTCATATCCACATTGAAATCCGGACCACGCCATGAGAAGTCAGCTGGAGAGTTGAATGTCACAATCGGATCTGTCTTGTCTATTTTAATCTGAACAGGATTAGCACCTTCCTCATTACCTGCATTATCTATGGACCTAAACCTGAATGTATTATCACCTTCAACTGGTATATCAAATGGTCCAGGATAGCCATTATTGGGTATGCATGGACCTCCCGCATCGACACAAAAATCGATCGTATAACATCCTGATCCCGGGGAAGCATCACTACAACTTAATGCGAAGTTGACATCAGATACATACCACCCATTTGTTCCAAGAGTGCCAGTGAGTGTTTCAGTTGTGACGGGATCTGTCTTGTCTATCTTCACTTCAATATCATGTATTGGAGTTTCCTCATTCCCTGCATTATCTCTTGCATAGTATTTCAAGTGATTTGAACCTTCAGTTGTTATATCAATTGGTACAAAATAGGGAGTAGTGGGACTGCATGAAACAGAGCCCACACAATATCCAACAAATATACATCCGCTCCTGCTCTCATCATCACAAGAAAGAGTGTATCTCACATCAGATGTATACCATCCATTTGTTCCAGGAGTACCTGAAACAAGAGTATCGGAACTTATAGGAGGAACCGAATCACATGACCATTCTGGAAACATGATGCCACATCCAAATTCATCACATCCTCCATCACAGTCATTGTCAATTCCGTCATTACATTGATTAATACCAACTGTGCCCTCATCTGGGATATCTCCTCTAACCCACCAGCCATAACCTGTAGGATCTTTACTTGAAGCAGAGTTTGCACAAACAACATCAACTGGTATACAATTAAAACTTAAACACCCAGGATCAACTGACACACTTTGGCACGTCTGAGTGCCAGGAGCATTGCATTCCAGACCAGCGCCACAAGTAACTATATCAGTGCATACACCTCCTGATATATCATAATAAGTTGATAGATAATCTGATTGACCTACTTTTGGACAATTATTTGTTCCAGAGCAGCCAGATCCCTGACATGCTATGCATTGTGCATTTGCAGCTGGTGTGTATAGTGTGAAAACAAGTGAAACAAAAATAAACATGACAAGCA
>JBDRNB010000083.1:0-7481 GCA_043811635.1 Candidatus Aenigmatarchaeota archaeon | reverse complement strand
TTTATGATGAACTATTTCTTGAGGTTCTATAAGACACGGAACGTGACGGTAGAAACGTATCAGGAATACCCAAGGGCATCTGGCCTGGGCGGATCTGCTGCACATGCGACTGCAATCATAAAGGCTCTTGACAGTCTTCATAACAGAAACAGAGATCAGCATGACGCTGCATTATTTGCATATGATGTGGAAAGGAAGAAGCTGGGAGTAGATGGTGGATATCAGGACCAGTTTGCAACAAACTACAGAGGATTCAACTACATGATATTCAGACCAGAGTCAGTTGAAGTTAATAACATCAAGCCTTCTGAGAGATTCATAAAACAGCTTGAGGCTGTTTCACTTCTGGTTCATATACCTAGAAAGGTTACAGGAGACTCTATACAAAAGGATATGAAGAGCAAGAGTGTGAACAACCTAGAGATAATGAAGAAGAAAAGAGATTTGTGTGCTCGAGGTAGGGATGCATTGATAAATTCTGATCTGGATGGTTTCATAAAACTTGTTGGGCAGGATTATGAGCTAAGAAAACAGGAGAGCCCTCTTGTAGATAATGAGAAGACTAAGGAGATAGAACAGATTGCGTTGGAGAGTGCTGATGTTTGTAAGTTTCTAGGATCAGGTGGAGGAGGGTGTGCCCTGATCTTTTCAAGGGATAAGGAGCTTACAGCTGAGTCTCTCAGAGGCAAGGCAAAGATATTGAATTTCAGGTTTGAGGTGATTTAGATGCTTGTTATATGCGATAATGATGGCGTATTCGGAAATTTCTCAAAGGAGGTAGCTCCATGGGATGAGGATCTTGGACCACATCTAGAAGATTTGAAGAGAATTAGAGAGCATGTAACAAACACTGGTGATACATATTCCATATGTACAGGAAGATCTTTGCCTAGCACAAGAGATATTATGAGATTAACAGGTATTAATGGTCCATGCATGCTTGAAATGGGAAATCTGATACTGTCTCCCGGAGGAGATATGTACAGGCTTGTGGACACGCCAGAATATTCACATCTCAGACAAAGTTCAGATAGATTAGCTGAATGGGGAAGATATGCAGCAGAAAATGAAGATAACATATTTGCTTCACTTATTGATAGTGGATTGAGATTGAGGTATCTGAAAGATAGGGAACACATATTTACATGGGAGATAACAGGAAGCAATTTTACAGGTTACCAATTATATGACGCATTAAATAATGGGTATCTTGAATGTATACGAGGCGATCTGGAGAGTGGTAGAATAGCTGTCCTTCTCTCGGCAAAGGCTATTGATTTTATGCCTGCAATAAATAAAGGAGATGCTGTCAGGCATGTGATGAATGAGTATGGATTTAAAGCAGAAAATGTTGCCGCTGTAGGCGATTCTGGCCATAGTGATATTCCAATGATGGAACCTGCTGGGTATGTTGCGTGTCCAAGCAATGCAGATGATGCAACGCTAGATTATGTAAGGGGTAGGGGTGGATATGTGTCTGATCATTCTTTTGCAGATGGGACTCTTGACATACTAAGGTATATAGATGAAAGGAGATGATTATGGGATATATAGATGATCTGCGTGAACATGAATATGTTTTTCAAAAAATGAAATCTGGTCTTTATGTGGTGAAAATGATAGCAAATGAATTGATTGATTGTTTTGATAAAAAAGATGGCAAGGCATTGATATTCGGAAATGGTGGTTCAGCAGCTCAGGCGCAGCATTTTGCTGCAGAGCTTGTTGGCAAATACACGAGGCAAAGGAATTGTCTTCCTGCAATATCGATAACAACAGATACATCCATACTAACAGCTACTGGAAATGATTATGGATTTGATCATGTATTTGAATATCAAATTGAGGCGTTTGGAAGAAAGGGTGATGTTGCTATTGGTTTAAGTACGAGTGGCAATTCAGATAATGTGGTACGAGCTTTTGAAATGGCAAGGAGAAAGGATATGCGAACAATTGGACTGACAGGTGAAGGTGGCGGCAAGGTAAAGCGTTATGTGGATATTCTAGCCGAAGTGCCTTCAACAGACACCCCCAGGATCCAGGAAGCACACATATTTCTTATACATGAGATATGTGGAGATGTAGAAGAGTATTACGTAACAAAGAAAACTTAAATAGCTTGTTTTTATCCAAGAATCATGGAAGTAGATGTTGTATTGAATGATTTTGATGGATGTATGGTAAGGCATGGATATGATACACATGGAAAGATACAGAAAGGTCCAGATTCAGAGACAGATGACGCATTTGATTTTTACAGGTCTTATGGTAGAAGTATTGTCTTGTGTACTGGAAGATCATATGAAGCAACTGAGGGCATACTTCGTAGGATGAACAGGAATTCTGCTGTTTGTGAACATGGTATTGATATTCTATATGAAAGTGAGAGGATCTGCTTGTTAGATGAACCAGATTTTTCTCAGTATAGACCATACATGGAGTTGTTGAGGGAGATAGAAAATGAGATTGATCCTAGAATACCTGATATATTATCTTATATGAGAGCTCAGTCTTTTAGTAAACCACAAAAGGCATACTCTCTCGGTTATGACATTCCCTATAGGGATTTTGATGAAACAGAAAGAGTTGATCCACATAGATTCTTTGATTTGGTTATGGAAGTGATACCATCAAGTCTGAAACAGTCTTTTGGTTCTCGTATCATGGTTAATCTCAATGGGTCTACTGCACTTGATTTCAGGCTGCCTATAAGAAAGGTTGATGGTGGTAGATATATTTTAAAGAGAATGGGTATTCCAATGGAAAGGAGCGTGATGGTGGAGGACACTGATGTTGAATCAATAAGAGGAAATTGGTGTGTCGCGTGCCCTGCTAATGCGAAACCTGAGGTAAAGAATTATGTGAGCTCTCGTGGTGATGAGGGTTATATATCACCATTCTCATACATGCAAGGGGAGATAGATATACTAAACCATTTGGCACAATCATCTCACACTCTCGTAGACCTTTAGTGTGCTCTTTGCTGAGTTTTTCCATGAGAAATGATTTGCTCTTTCAAACCCCTTCTTTACGTATCTCTCACGGAGCTTCTTGCTGTCAAGGAATTTGTTTATTGCATTGGACATGGATTCCACATCTGGCTCTGCAATCATGCCTGCGTCTCCTATGACCTCTGGAAGGCTGCTTCTATTGGATCCCAGGACCGGTGTTCCACAAGACATGGCCTCTACTATCATGTTTCCAAAGCCCTCCTTGAGCGATGGGAAAACATAAAGATCCAGGGAATTGTAGAATTCATTTAATTTGTCATCTGAAACCCATCCGTAGAACTTTGCATTCTTGATTTTCATGTTTCTGAATCTCTCAAGGTTCTTTCCTATGCCTCCTATATGAAGCTCTACATCGTCTCTTTGTTTGATGAGTTTTTTGAATGTTTCCACAAGGAGTATTGCATTCTTTCTCCCATCCAATCCTCCAAGATATCCTATTCGCAGCTTCTTGTTTGGTTTTCTCTTGGTTGGGAAGAACTTCTTTCTGTCAACCCCGTTATACACCACATGTAACTTCTCTTCTGGTATGTCTGTGTATTCTATTGCTTCTTCCTTCGCAGAATTTGACATAATAATTATTCCGTCTGCTTTTTTTATTGTACCGAACCATCTGTGGAAGAATCTGTTTTGCAGCTTGTTCCCTCTTGTCAATATCTCTTTTTCTTCGTAGCTGAAATGTAATACGTCATGAATTGAAACCACACATGGCCTCCTTCTGCTCTTAACAAGGGCATATCCTGATGTTACATAATCTGAATGGAAGACGTCTGCTTTCTTGCCCAGAAGCTGCGGTGTGAGGAAATATGGATAAACAAGCCACGAGAAACTTGGTGAATAAGCGGTTTTAATCCATTTATCCTTTGGTTTGAATCCTCCTCTGACAATCAAATTGACATCATGGCCTAGGTTTATGTATTCCAATCCCAGGTTGTATATGTAGCTGTCCATTCCTTTTATTCCCATTATCCCGCTGCTGGGTATTGTAAGTCCTGTGAGCAGTATCTTCATCCTACATTCTCCTCAATTATTTTGTATATATCGGATATCTTCTTTTCCATCTGGTTGTAGCTGTAGTTTGAGTCATATCTCTTTTTGGCATTGTTTCCTAGTTTTTTCCTTTCTTCTGGGTTGTCTATCAGATATTGTATAGTATCTGCTAGCTGTTTCACACTTCCTGGTTTTACAAGCTTTCCGCATCTTCCATTATCCACTATCTTCGGTATGTCTGATATGCGGCTCGCTATGATTGGCTTTCCCATCATCATTGGTTCGAATATCTTTGCAGGTATCTCTGCACGTGCATAAGGCGTGTCCTTTGTTGGTATCACATATATGTCTGCAGCATCTGTCAGTTGTGCGGCCTCATTCATTGGTATCTTGCCTGTAAACAATGTCTCATCTCCGGCAATTCTTTTGTATTTCTCGATGTTTGAATTGCCTGCCAAAACAAGCCTGATCTTGTTGTTGTTTATCTTCTGGACAGCCTTGATGAGAATATCCATTCCTTTATGCTCGAAGAATGTGCCTGCATGTGCTATTATTATCTTGTCTTCCAGTTTGTGCTTCTTTCTGAAATCGTTTTTCTGTTTTTTTCTAAAGGCGAATTCGTTTGCCACCTGGTATATCACATTGCCTCCATATATGCTCTTCAGCATGCTGGAAGAAACTGTTATGCTGTCTGCATGTTTGTATGATTTCTCAGCCCATTTTAATACGCTTCGCTTCAGCCTGTTTTTTGTTGCAAGGGTGTCATAATCATCTATGCTTAAAACAAATGGTGTTTTTGTTTCTTTACGTATTTGAGCTGCAACAGGACCTGTGTGTGGCAATAGCTTGAATGCGTGAATAACATCAAACTTCTTTTTTCTTAGAATTCTTAGGTTTTTCTTGTAAAGGGACATAAATGCTAGTTGTATTGGTTTTTTTATTGAAGGGTCAACGAATGAGAAATTCAATTCAGAGTCCTCTATATATGGCTTTTTGCCTAGAAGTGGTCCCATAAGCTCAACTTCATGCCTTTTTGACAGTATCTTTGCGAATGGATATGTTGTTATGAATGAGCTGCTGCTTATCAGTGGGCATAGCATTAATATTTTCATTTATACTCCTTTACTATTGATTTCAATACTTGATAATAATTCTTGGCTGCAATGTTCCAATCGAACTGCTTTGTGAATTCATACGCATTCTTTGTTATATTTTTTCTCAGCTCTGGATCATGTAATTTCTCAATTGCGTTTGTTATTGATTTTGGGCTTTTTTTATCTATTGGGATAAAGGCATTCTTTGGCAGGATTCCAAGATCTGTTGATATTATAGGAACATGCATGTAAGCGGCCTCGAGCATGGAGTAGTTTAGGGATTCTGAGAATGAAGGAAGTACAAAAGCGTCTGCAATAGAAAGGAATCTGTTGATGTCCTTTCTGAAACCAGTGAATATCACGTTTGCTTTTTCTTGTTTCGCAATCTTCTCCAGTCTGCTTCTTTCAGGGCCATCTCCTACAATAAAACATGTTCCTTTCAATCCTCTTATCAGATACTCAATCCCCTTTGCTTTTGTCAGTCTTCCTGTAAACACGATTATTTTGCCTTTTGTTTTGTATTTTTTTCTCAGACTTGTGTCTCTCTTCAGCCTGCTCTTTCCAAATCCTGGTTTTATCAGGTTATAGGAAACATTTCTGGGAAGCTTTGATGGGGAATGGGTTATCACTGCATCTGCCCTGGAGTATGTAATCCTATCTATAAGGGAGAATCCTTTTCTTAATACAACATTGTATTGATTCTGCTCTGCAGCAAGGCCATGATTGACCATTACTATGGGCTTTCTTCTAATTCTGGATGCAAGCAAGCCAAAGAAGTTAGCCACCTCCCCATGTGAGATTATAACATCATAATCAAGTCTGAGTGATTTGAAAAATGACGCTAGATTGAATGTGGGATTTCTAAGCAAGAATCCATTCAGCCATGAAACTCTCCATATATCCACGTTGTTCTTCTTTTCATGTTTTTTTGTGGATGTGAACTTTCTCGTGATTAGAGTTATGTCTGAATATCTCTTCAGATGTTCTACAAGCTCTTCTACATATAATTCCATTCCCCCACTAGGCGATGAGTCATCTGTGTTTGTGCCCAAAGGGTATTCCTTTGTTCCTAACACTAGCGAATTCATATTATTAATACACACATCCTTTAAAAATAGTTCTTCCAATTTTATGAATTTATGTAGGGTTATTGGAAACCTTGTATATCTTAATTAGGGTGTTGTCGAACACCTTTTCAACTGGGAGACCATATGCGTCCATGAACATGAGATTGGTGAATATTGTTCTCTTTGCCTCTTCAGGTACATAATAAACACCTGCGTTTGTTATGGCTACACATCCTCCTATGGCTGGTTCATTGTCTCCCACATGCACTATTCCCTGTACTGTGCAAATGTCATTTATGTAGGACTGAGAACTGTATTGTTCTCCTTGTGCTATCAGGAACATTGGGGATGAAGAGACAGCTCCTCCTTCTATGGGAAGCCATATCACGTAAGGGCCTGTTCTAAACTCATAAACTGTGCTATTTCCTTGTGGGATTGTTCCTGTTTGCTGCACCTGCATTATTCCTACAACAGTGGTTTCATGTGATGCGATCTTTGTTATAGCACCATACTTTCCTGGAAGGGTGTAGTCCATGAGTATATAGTCAACATCAAGTTTGTCTATCAACCATGGCTCGAAGTCTGTCCAGTTCTGAGAGTCAGCGGTGAACCATATGGCTATATCAAATCTTGATGTGTTACCTACACCACCCCCATCTGCTATGGTTGATCTTTCCCCTCGTGTCTGGAACCAGTAACCAAAGTCCCACCATGATAGCAAACTTGAGTTTTGTGGTGTTTCAACCCTCATGTAATCCATTGCTTCATACCAGTACTGGTTTATGGACGGACCCAAAAACTGAGAGTATGTATAGCCGTTTATTGCATTGAATGAGAGGCTGAATATCACTATTATTATTACTGGTATTGTTACGATAGTGACTGCCTTCTCTTTTTGTCTTGTAATGGCTAGATATATCCGCGTGAATATGGAATCCTTTTCTGATATGTTTTTTATGTATGTGAATATGAACAGGGTTATTGCAGTAATTCCGACTATGACAGCTGCTGTTATGCTTGAGAATATATAGACCACAGAAATTGCAGCTAGTATTGCTGCCACGATGAGGAATATCTGCCATGTCTTTTTCACGTCGTTTATGATCTTGATATCACCTGATTTGTTTATCAGCCATGCTAGAAGGAATCCTGCTAGAAGTGCTACAGTAGGTCCCATGAAATAGATCAACCTTATGGCAAAGAATACACCAAAAATTGCGAGCAGCAACCATATTATTGGCATTATTAACACAACGTTCTTTGTCCTGTATATCTTGTATATGACAACAATCAAGCCAAGAATGGAAAATGTCCATAAGGAG
>JBDRNB010000082.1:0-4207 GCA_043811635.1 Candidatus Aenigmatarchaeota archaeon | reverse complement strand
TTTTTTGTTTTTGAATAATCGCAATGAATTGACAAGACCCAATAGTGATATTACAAACATCACAATGAAAAGCATCTTAAATCCGAAAATATCGGCCAGATAACCACCTATAATAGCGGCGACAGCTGCTACAATGTAGCTCATAGATTCCCATATTCCCCAATCAGATGTCTCTTCAGATTTCTTGACATAGTGAGAATATAATGAGTCAAAGACAGGATTTAGCAAGGCCATTGATAGTCCAAGGATTATTTGTGTAATTAGAAGTGTTGCTTGATTGTAAACAAAAAAGTAGGATAAGCATGCGACGCTTGTCAATCCATATCCTATAATAATTAATTTTTCTTTATGTATGACATGATTTTCCCATCTACTTATGAGATACATTACAATTCCAGCTGTAAACATATATACTGAATAAGCCCAGCTTGCGGCAAGTATGTCGCCACCTATTTGTTCAACGAAAATTGCATAAATAGGCCCTATCATTCCAAGGGCAAGGTTAATCCATGAGTCAGAAATTAGCAAAACCTTCAGGCCCCTTTTCATATCATATAATTGTTTTTTTATATTATATTCTTTCAGAAAAAATAATAGTCCCGCGCGGATTCGAACCGCGGTCACGAGGTCCAGAGCCTCGTATACTTGGCCACTATACTACGGGACTATATGTGATGTATATACTATACTTAATTTATAAAACAAATCTCATATACTTATTATAGTGGTTGTATGAAGATACTCTTATTACATTCTGATTTCATAGAATGGGAACCCAAGAAGAAGGCTATCAAAACAGCTGATGAAGCTGAAAAGGAAAAGGTAAGGGTAGAGGATGCACTGGCAGTGTTTTCAGCTGTTGAAAAGCATGACGAGAAGAACCCTGAAAAGATCGTGGAAAAGACAATAGAAAGCATACTTGATGTTCTCAAGCAGGTGAAGGCCAAGAATGTTGTTGTATACCCTTACGCACATCTATCATCTGATCTCTCATCTCCATTCATAGCCATAAATGTGCTCAAGAAGATAGAAGAAGGTTTGAAGAAGAAAAATGTGCCTGTAAAGAGAGCGCCATTTGGCTGGTATAAAGCATTCAATATCTCATGCAAGGGGCATCCACTGGCAGAGCTGTCAAGGGAGATAAGCGTGGATGATGATGAGAAGAGAGAAGTCAGGGACGTTACAAGAAAGACACATTTAGATAAGGAAAAGCTGAGTGAAAATGATCACAGAATCATAGGAAAGAATCTTGACTTGTACAGCTTCCAGGAAGTTGCTCCTGGAATGGTTTTTTTGCATCCAAAGGGAAAGATCATAATTAATGAACTTATTGAATTCCTCAGAAATGAGGATCGCAAGAGGAATTATTTGGAAATAAGCACACCATTGATTATGAATAAATCCCTATGGGAGATAAGCGGTCACTGGGACCATTATAAGGATAACATGTTTTTCACAAGCATAGATGATACTGAGTTTGCAGTGAAGCCTATGAACTGTCCCGGAGCAATACTTGTTTTCAAGAATGCAACAAGGAGTTATAGAGATCTTCCTCTGAAGCTGACAGAGCTTGGGTTTGTTCATAGGAATGAGCTTTCAGGTGTGTTGTCAGGCTTATTCAGATTAAGGGCATTCACACAGGATGATGCTCACATTTTTGTCACACCAGAACAGCTGGAAAAGGAGATTGAGAAGGTAATTGAAAAGGTTGATTATTTTTACAAGATCTTCGGCTTTGAATTCCGTGTAGAGTTATCTACAAGACCGGAGAAATTCATGGGAGAGAAGAACTTATGGGACATTGCTGAAAAGTCCCTGGAAGGAGCACTAAAAAGCAAGAAGATGAAATATAAAATAAACAAGGGAGATGGAGCTTTCTATGGGCCAAAGATAGACTTCCACATGAAGGATTCCTTAGAAAGGTCGTGGCAATTGGCTACCATCCAGGTTGATTTCCAGATGCCTCAAAGATTTGAATTGAAATATACAGGAAAGGACAACAAGGAGCATGTTCCTGTAATTATTCACACTGTAACTTATGGAGCAATTGAAAGATTCTTTGGTATACTTGTAGAACACTACAAAGGTGCATTCCCTGTCTGGCTATCCCCAATCCAAGCAAGGGTTCTTTCATTTACTGACAGAAGCGTCAAAGCAGCGCAAAAAATAACAGATGAAATAGCAAAGCATGGAATCAGAGTTGAATTTGATTCAAGGGATGGAACAGTTGAGTACAAAGTCAGAGATGCAGAGATGCAGAAGATACCGTACATAATTGTCATAGGAGACAAGGAAGAGAAGGCAAACACACTGGCTGTGAGAAAACACGGACAGAAGAAGGTAGAGTTTGGTGTGAAACTTGATTCCTTTATCAAAGAAGTAAAAGAAAAGATAGAGAAGAAAGCTTAATCTCCTCCTGAATACAATATTCTTATTATGGCACAGCACGAGCTGAAGAAGGAACTTGGACTGTTCGAGACAACTGTTTATGGGATAGGCATAATACTGGGCGCAGGTATATACGCAATCATAGGATCTGCAGCAGGCGTCACAGGGGATGCTGTCTGGCTGTCCTTTGTGCTTGCAGCAATCATGGCCGCATTTACAGGCCTGTCCTACGCAGAGCTGTCTTCCATGTACCCGAAGGCTGCAGCAGCTTATGTGTACACCAAGAAGGCATTTAATAGAAAGGATCTGTCCTTCCTGATAGCGTGGATTGTCATAATAGGGCTTGTTGTTGCAGGGGCAACTGTGGCAATAGCCTTTGCTGGCTATTTCTCCGCTATCTTTGCCACGCCAATCATACCAGTGGCCATGGCCGCCATCATACTCTTTACGATCATAAACTTCATCGGCATAAAGGAGTCTGCGAAGTTTAATATCATATCCACATTCATAGAGGCAGGAGGATTGATTTTAATAATCATCCTGGGATTCAGCTTCTGGGGATCTCCTGACGTGAATTACTTCGCAATGCAGAACGGTATTCCAGGCCTGCTTGCAGGCGTCACCCTGGTGTTCTTTGCATTCATAGGGTTTGAGAATGTTGCCAACATAAGCGAGGAGACAAAGAATGCGCACAAGGTAATTCCAAAGGCCCTTCTTATCTCCCTGTTCTTCTCAACCATACTATATATACTGGTCGCAGTATCAGCTGTGTCTGTCCTGGGCTCCAGCGCACTTGCAGCCTCGAACGCGCCACTGACTGATGTTGCTGTAGCTGTTGTCGGGCCTGGAATACTATGGATATACTCCATCATAGCATTGTTCGCAACAGGAAACACCCTGCTCATATTCATGATAGTTGCGTCACGCATGCTGTACGGGATATCAAGAGAAGGTGGCATACCCAAGATCTTCGGCCATGTGCATCACAAGAAGAAGACACCATTTTATTCAATACTTGTGATAGGCATAGCCTCCATGCTGTTCATACTTGCAGAAGACATAGCATTCGTGGCCACACTGACTGACATAGGTGTGTTCATAGCATACTTTTTTGTCAACCTGGCCCTGATATGGCTGAGATATAAGAAGCCTGACGAGGAGAGACACTTCAAGATGCCAGGCAACATAGGAAGGTTCCCTGTCCTAGCTGCCTTAGGAGCACTCAGCTGTTTCCTCATCCTGTTCCAATTCGAGATCACAGTCATACTTGCAGAGATCGTCGTGATAATAGTTGGTGCGATTATCTACTGGGCTTATTCTTGGTACAAAAGAGTTTGACGACTTAAACACCAAGGTTAAATACAGCCAATACAATCTTCTAGAGCTGATTCTTATGAAACGAATTGAGATAGATCCTGATGTGAGAAGGCATTCAACTATGCTCACAGATCCTGACATGGGAGAAATAAACAGAATGGCTGCCAGAAGTATAATGAGATCATATGATCCTTCGAGTGGCATACCACCAAAGATGTATCTTTTATCGGCCTTTGCCTTACTAGAAGATGCTGAAGATCACGGAGTAAATACAAGAATAGAGTATGTATGGCTTAACAGACTGCTAAGAAATCCTGATAATTACATTACTGAGAGAGGCCCGAGAACACGCACAAATTGGTAAAGATTTGGGTATGAATTGGTACCTTTATAGGGAAAAGTTTATAAGCGGAGAGAGAAAAGTGTCTATTAGGAAATATTTTTATTTCCTGCTAAAAACTCCCTCCGAGTCATTTGACTCATATTTGAGCCAAGGAGTAAG
>JBDRNB010000081.1:0-6687 GCA_043811635.1 Candidatus Aenigmatarchaeota archaeon | reverse complement strand
TGCAAGTAACTTCCCTGCCCTTCTTATCAAGCATGACCACACCGAATCCTTCAAGTGCTTTCATGTCCCGGTCCACAGCTGACAGCTCTCTTTTTAGAAGCTTTGCCAGATTTGACATTGTCATAGGTCCTTTCTTCTTGAGAAGCTCAATAAGCTCTATCCTCCTCTTTGTGAACAGTTGTGTCAACTCCTCTTTTGAAAGTGAAAGCAAAAGCACGTCATCTGGTGTCTTCTCCGGGTGTTTTATACTTTCCCTTATGTAAGCCATTACACTCTCCCACTTCTCATTAGTTATCTTACTCATATACTACCTCCCCGTCTTTCCAAGTAATATTTCTTATACCTTTCAAAATTATTTTTTATTTGTTCCATGTAATACTCGAAAATATGCCGTAATGATGTCTCTCGAACAATTGGTATGGGTTTTTCAGATATCCAGTATTTCTGCTCATGAAGATACCCATGAGCTGTGTCAACTCTGTACACTTCATACCATTTGTTTCCCATTTTACATCTCATGTTTAGAGCGAATTCTTTGATCTCAGTACTCTCCACTTCGAGCTTTACATCTAGGATTGTATCAGTATTCAAAGGTATTCTGAATCTCTTTATCCTCTTCATTGTTTCACATATATACTTAACTTATTACGTTAAGTATTTAAATACTTAACGGTTCATGTTAAGTGTTAGAAAAATATATTCTCATATAATAGAAGAAATAGGGCTTGCAGGCTAAGCCCTTTTTTTCTTTCTTCCTCGCTTCTTGCCAGAGACGTATGCTATGCCAGCTATGATGATTAACACCACAACAAATCCAGCTATCTGGAATGTTGACAAGCCAGCTATTACATTGCCTGTCATGCCTCCTGATGTGCTTGGTGACTGTACTTCAAGTGTTATGGTCTTGTCCTGGATTATTACCTCGTCGTTGTCCACTGCACGTATCTCAAGGTCGAGCACGTATGTCTTTGCAACTGCATCTGTTTCCACTTCTATCTTGAGCACTGCTTCTCCAGTCTCGCCAGGCTTCATCTTTCCTATGAAATCTGATTTTTCAGTTAGACCAATCTGCTGTGAGGAATCCTTGAATACCCTGACTGACACAGAATCTGCTTCTTCACCACCAGCATTCTTTATGGTTAGTCTTATTTCTGCCTCTGTCCCTGGATATAATGTTTCAGGTACGAATCTTATATCCTCAATCTCGAACATTGGCTTATCTTTCAGTGGAAGCTCAAGAGACAGCACGGTTGTTTTCATCTCATTGTCGTCGTCATCTGATTCCCTGTAGTTGATGTACAGCATTGCTGTATGCACGCCTGAAACATCCTCATCTATGTCTACGTAGAATGTTGCACTCTTGCTTGTTCCTGCTGCGATTGTTCCAAGTGCTTCACGATCTGAGTAGCTGTAGGCTGGTGTGAATCCTTCAGGGAACTCAACATCTACTATCACATTCTCTGCGTCTCCGTCGCCAATGTTTGCAATCTCAACATTTATCTCAGCCTCATTCAAATCACTGGCTAGCTTGCTTGGAGATGTGCTGATCTGTCCTAGTATGAATTCTGGTCTTTCCTTGTCACCGACCCTGATTTCATACTCCTTTGACACCCAATAGTCATTTGAATTGACATTTGATTTCAGTCTCACTTTATACGTGTCTTCAACTGCATCGCTGTCAACCCTGACCTTGTAGAATAGTGTTATGAATCCATCTTTGTCAGAGTACCCTTCCCAGTTTCCAAGATTTCTCTCAGGAATGTCTATTGCATCGAATGAGAACGGATAGCTCACTTCAAGAACATATTTTATGTCCCTGACCTTCAGGTTACCAACCTTTTCTAACTTCCATCTCAGTTCCACATACTTGCCTGGTTCAGCTGGATCTGGATTCTGGTTGAGGAATGTTTGGATCAAGTCAACTGTATCCAGCTGTGCGCTGACAGTATAGACGCTGAACAACAAAAGTACAGCTAGTATTCCAATAAATAACTTCATTTTTTCACCCCCTTATTGCGTTTGATAAGCATGATGATACGTGATTTCCCTGCTCTGGCCCATCCCTTCTCCATGTATATGAGTGAGACAGGCACAAGTGTGATTGCTACAAGGAAACATGCAACAACTCCATAAGTCATAATGTCTCCGAACTCTCCGAAGAACGTTAGCTGTCCCCAGGACATCGCTCTGAATCCTATGAGGGCAGCAAGTGTTGTTGTGAACATCGGCATGAACACGCTGTTCATGGTTGCCTCCATCGCCTTCTGAGGTATCAGCTTTTTTACTTCATCTCTGAAACGGTTCGTTATCTGTATTCCGAAGTCTATGCCTATGCCCATGATCATGGACAATGTGCCTGATGTCTCCGCGCTGAAGTTAAGGCCTGCAAACCCTATGATGCCAGTGGCCCATGCAATTCCCAGGAATATAACAAGTATTGGGGGGATTCCATACCTGATGGAGAAGAACACAAGGAATGAAACAATTATGATTCCCATGAAAGAGACTGCCAGGATTCTTTCCATGTCTGGTGAAACAAGGTCTGTGATTATGGGTCCTACTGCAAGTTCTCCTGCAACATTAACTGTCAGACCAGGTGGCTGCGGTGTCTCATCAACTATCTCCTGCATATCAGCCACTATCTCCACATTATCGTCGTTGTTCTCAACATCCACCAGGCTCATTCGTATGACTGCAATTTCATACTTGGATCCTATGTACATGTCAAGAAGCGGGTTGTTCATGAATAATTTGTTTATCTCTCTTTCTGACTGTGGCAATACTCCTCCATTCATGTCCTTGAGTATGGAGGCCCCACTGGATGCTATTGCAACCCTGCTATTTGATTCTGCCAGCTCTGTCAGGAGATTCATATACTTCAATACGCGCGGATCCCTGACATCCCTGATCTCGTCAGAGCCCTGGTATTCAGGATCCAATTCGATTGCAATCATAATGGTCGTGTCTGAGCCGAAGTTCGATTCAAGCAGTTCAAATGCCTGGATTACCTCCAGGTTTTCAGGTATGATGTCTCGTGTCTCCATGTACTTGGTTCCAACAAAGGATGATCCTATGCTTAGGAGGATTGTTGCAAGTATCACAATCGCCAAAACTATCTTCGTGTGGTATGACACGAAATGTGAGTATGTTTCTATTGGGTTTCTCATTTTCCTCTCCTCGCGTATCTTTCAAACTCTTTCTGGTATTTCTTGAGCTTCTGCTTGTTGTACTTGTACGTGAATCTTTCACGAATCAATATGATCACAGGCTGAACCATGACTGCAGCAAGCAATGAGTAGAATATGCCAAGAGCCAGGCTAAAGCCAAGGTTCTGAATCAGAGGCATGACTGAGAATGTGAGCGCAAGGAAACCTACTATTGTTGTGGTTCCTGAACCTATCACAGCCCTGCCTATGGATGGCACAGCTACCTGGAGAGATTCAAGCTGGCCCTTTCCTTTGTTGCGCTCTTCAAGATACCTGTTAAGCATGAACACCCCGTACTCCACGCCAAGGCCGAGTATGATGGCTCCCAGTCCTGCAGTGGCTATGGATATCTTTATACCTAGCCAGCCAAGGGTTCCATAAGCCCAAATTAGCCCTATGGCAAGAGGGGTGAAAACAACAATAGCACGCATTATGGATCTTTGCAGGATGAACAATAGGATTAGTATCAGGATGGATGCATAGATGATTGTGTTGAGTGCGTCCTGGCCAAGAAGATCGAACATCGTGACTAGTATCTGGGGTGTTCCTGTAACCATCACCTTGACACCTGGTGGATGCGAGAACATGTCAACCTTGTCCTTGATGAGTGTGTCAAGAGCTATGATCTTTTCATCAGAGTTTCCAACATCAGCGCTTATAAACATCACAGCTGTCTCGTAATCATCACTTATGAATGCCCTGGCAGGCGTGGTTTCAAACAATTCTATTGCCATCTCAGGTGTTGTGATTGGTATTCCTCTCAGGTATGTGGCAGCTGAAACAACTCCTACTATGTCGCTTTCTTCTGCCAGGCTGTCCTCTAAAAGAACTAAATAGTCTATGACAAGGGGATCTCTTATATCACGCAAGACAGTGTCATCATTAGCTTTATCATCCAGTGTTAGTATGACTATCATGCTGTCCTGGCCGCTGAATGTTTCAGTTATTCTTTCATTCAGATGTATTATGGGAATGTCCTGTGGCAGCTCCTTTGAGAAGTCAGTCTGCAGCTGCAGGTTTGTCAGGCCCATTCCAAGGATTGCTGTGAATATAATTACAAGTAAGAAAATTGGTATTGTGTAGTTGTGCTGAACCTCTGCTACCTTCTTCAGAAACCCTTCCAAAACTCCCATAAAACACTCGAAATATCGCTACACTGGCGTCAGATTACTATCTTCTTGATCGTAAATTTTATATAACTAAAAGGTAATCCAATTACCTTAAACTCTCTTTCAAGAAGTTATCCAACTCTGTTCCAGACTTTTTGATAAAACCAACATAGTTGTTCTGCCAGTGCTGATATGTATCTTTTTCAAATCTCTTGCATGATTCAATTGCTCTTTCTTTGAGTTTTTCTATAAGCTCGTTGCTAAGATGTTTCACTGCTGGGCATGCTGTATCTATGAAAAACTTGAATGAATCATCTACATAAACAACTTGTAGTGGATAGCATGCACAATCTATTGGCTTGATATCTTGTGCATCGCACCTGCCATCCGATAGAAATTGACACTCATGACCATCTTTCTCAACAAAAACCCAGTAACTTCCGGTTGATGTCTTCTCCTCCTTGAAATGAATTCCCCTTTGTATGTATTTCTCTGCCTCATCTGCAGATATGATTGGCAAGCCTATGGATATTCCACTCATACAACACTTTGACCCACAGGGAATGCAGTGCTCGCGTAATGACACTTCTTCGTACATGTTTAGAAATAAGTTTGAGAATTAATAAAGTTGTCTAGATTACACAATGTCGCATGGTGGCGAGACAGTTGCATTCACGCAGACCTGGTTGGACATCTCATATCTCTGGAGCGGGTAGTTCCAATAAGTCAGTATGCAGCAAAGCTGAAGGTTGTTAACCTGATCGAGTTTTATGAAGATCTTGTTCGAGATTATGTCATCCTGGCAGATGGAAGATATAGTGGAGTTGTGCTTGGTCCCGTTCAGTGTGACTGTGCACGCCATTTGGTTCTGTCCATCGGGTATGTTGCATGTGTAGTACAAAGGCTGCGTGAGATCACTGCAGTCGTATAGAACTGGATTACTTGCACAGTTCCTGCAGCTGTTTACTTCATAGAGTCCCCATTTGAAGGTGTCTGTCATGAAAGATATGTCGCTTTCATTCAGGGTTATGGTTTGTGTGACATTCTTCTCCTCCTTTACATCACACACGGTGTCGTTGTTCATGTCCAAGCAGCATCCCTCAGAGTATGGTATGAATGGATTCATGCATCTTACATCCTCCACAGATGTTTCTGTTGGTGTGTCTACAAGTAGCATGAGTAACAGAACACCTACAATAAAAATCAGGAGCCCAATGGTTACATTCATCAATTAAAAATTGGTTTTGTCGCTTAAATTAATGGATGCACACTTATATCAGTCCCAAACCAACTATAAAATATGATAGAGATCTTCATTGCGGGATTTTTAGGTGGTGTCATACGAGGTCTTGTGGGCATCTCGAAAGATCTTCGCGCTTCTCCTTCTAAGAAAAAAACTATAAGAAAGGATTACTTCATTGTCACGCTTCTTGCATCTGGTGGCCTTGGCCTGCTTGTAGGAGTGTTCATAGCAGATGACATCAGATTCGCACTTCTTGCAGGTTATGCAGGCACAGACTTCCTTGAGAACCTATACAAGATCAAGATGAAGAAGAAGGAATGGTAGTATGAAGTCCGTTTTTTTACTCTCACTTCTGATTGTCCTAATTGTTCCATCAGTCTCTGCAGTTATTGCACAACAACAAACTATGGTAAATCATGATGAACAGCAATGTTCGTATTTTTCTGGAGGGGATGAATGCATGACATGCGAAATACCTGAAGGATGGAACATAACAGATAAATGCCCAAGTGATTATGAGATGATAGTTGCTGATTATGATTGCCAGCGTCTAGATACTGGGCCTTGCGGAACTGGTATTGAACCAGAGGTTTCACTCTTCATAGAAGGGACGTGCAGGGAGTATAATGTGACTGTCACACTTGATGGGTTTGAATCTGCATGTTATGATACAAAGGTGGATGTGACAACAGATGCTGGCAGGGTTGGAAGGATATTCGATTCGCGCGAGGGCTGGAAGTCAAGCTTCTTCTATGTCAAAGAGGATCTGTGTGTAGAGAACGGGAGTGTGAACAAAACATATCAGATCAAGGCTGATACCGTGTCACCACAACTGAACTTCGCAGGTTCAATCAGGCATGGTTCACAGACATGGACAACTGGTTATTATGAAGTGGGACAGGATTGTCCTTAGAACTTGATTATATATATGATGACAGGATCTTCTGGGTGACTGTCCTGGGCGTAATACTTATCCTGCTTGTTGGTATTGTGTATTATGTAAGAAAACTAGATTAACAAACTTGGCCCATCCTGGATATTATGTTGTTTATGTCAGCTAAGTTGATCTTGTTGTCGCCCGTGACATCCATGTGATCATATGCGTGCCAGTAAGGATCTATGTTATTCC
>JBDRNB010000080.1:0-5945 GCA_043811635.1 Candidatus Aenigmatarchaeota archaeon | reverse complement strand
TAACTGTGCCTAGAACACCTGGCTTATAGTTTATTTCCAGTGTGATGAAATCCTGATCTTTTAATTCGATGTGAGGAGGATTGAATGGAACAATGGCTGTAAAAAGGCTGCCTTCTATAATCAATTGCGAATTTGTTGTTATCCTCTTATTTTTGAGGTTGGTCATTGTTATCCTTATTACATCCTCTGTAAAACAGACTCCTATTATCTCCATTTCAAGGTCGCATGGAATTGTAACTGGTTGGGATAGTTTGACATCCTGGGAATAGGCCTCGAATGTGTTGAAAAGCAGCACAGAAGCTGTGCCTCCTATTGCTATGGTTATCATTGTCAATGCGAGTATAGCTGTTACATGGCTGGATGCTCTCATATAATTACCTGAAATCTATAACAAGTTCTGCATCATGTGCTGTTTCTGTCACAACGAAGTTTGTTGTTCTCCAACTCCTCTTGTTATAATCATAAACTGTGATGGAATATTCTCCTTGTTCCCATGAATCTGGTATTTTATAGGCTACCTCCATGTTCCTATAACACATGTAGTCACAGTTTAGTTTTACCACATCCTTGGATTCATCGTCTAAGTAAATATACATCTCGTTGTAAAATCCTTCTGATGATGGGAATACTGAGATTCTCATGATCTGTCCCAAGGCAAATCCTCTTATGTCAAACTCGGGCAAAGCAATCTCTGTTATCTTTTCATCCTCTGTGTTGTATATGTCAATCCTTTCAGCATCCTTAATCTCAGGAACAAGTAATGTAAATTCCGAGACCTCAAGTGTTACTACTTCTCCCTGCATTCCACCAACTGATGTATCCACATGTATGATTCCAGGGTCGCCGAAATCAAACGCGTAGAGTGTTTCCTCTGTGTCAGATAAAATCTCGTAATGATATCCTGGATTCTGTTGAGAAGGGAAGCATCCAACAACTGATTCTATGCTCTTCATGTAGATGTCTTGATTTTCATAAAACAAATCAACTTTGTATATCCTGTCTGCACAAATGGCCTGCACATTCACTGCAAGCAAGAGTGTGATTAGCAGGGGTATTATCAATTTCATAGTAGTTTCCTTAGCAAGACATTCTCATTTAGAGGTCCATAACTGTTTGTTTGTGAGTAATCCCTCATTATACTATTCTCTGTTGGTCTGTACATATTTATAGCTGTGCATCCCTGGAAGCAACCCACATCATCAAATAATCCATACCACTTTGGGCATGTTACCACGTCGCAGTTTGGCGCATCCACATAATACTCGCCTGTTATATACTCATCTGCAAGATCTCCAAACAGATGACCGAATTCATGGGCAAGAACCAATCTGTTATCTGCTGTATTCAATGTTGCCATATCCAGGTAGGCACTTGACCTGAGGAATGCAGAATCATCAAACACGCTGTGTTTGCTAAGTACTATAACATAGTCATGCGGACATGCAGATGCAATTGATTTCACCTTTCTGTGATTGCATAGTAGGTAGTCCTTTCCTGTGAAGCATTCTAAATCAAACAGCTCCTCAACTAAATAGAAATTGAATCTGAATGCATTTGACTTGAAGGGATCGATGGATAACAAACCATTATGAAGACCGTTTCTATCTATATATGAGTTCACATCTGACTTGAAATCCAGCACGCTTTCATAGTTGTTTGCAAGAAAGACCACGTCCACATTGCTCAAATCTCCATTGACAAATACATTGGTGCAGCTAGCTGGTACATTGGTCTCGAATGTGTATGATACAGCTACTAGGAGTATCACGACAACCAAAATCAGTATCAAAACACGATGTATGGGTTTTTTCTCTTTTCTAAAAGGTTCCATGATTAATATAGTATTCTGGATAATTATATAATATCTATGGGCTTGTTTAGAATTCTGTTTGGATGGAATTGGAAGATCCGGAGACTTCGTAAGAAGGGGGACAGGATAAGGGAGAAGTCGCTGAAGGAAGAGGGCCCTTTCAAGATACAACTTCTGGAGAAGCTTGACCTCACTGAAAACAATCTGCGAACACTTGAGGAGAGGCCCCTTGTAAGACATGAAAAAGCCAGATTATGCAAAGAGGTTGAACTTGACCTGGTGGAGATAGATGCTCTCAGAAAGGAAGGGAAGAAGGCAAAAAAGGATTAGATTTTATCCACGTCTTCTGGGTTTAGTATTGGTTTCTTGAACAACGCGAAGTCCTCGTCCATGCGAGGGCATGCGCAATTGATCAAAACGTCCACATCTATGCCTAGTATTTTCTCTGGTGTGATCTGATTCATCACAAGTATGTAGGCCCTTTTTCCTTTTTCTTCTAGTTTCTTCTTGATCTCTTCTGCTTTTGTAAGAATCATCTGGCCAGGCTTTGTTGTGAGCAGGATACCGAATTTATCAGCGTCTTGTGCAACTCCTATGTTATATGCCTTGATCCTCTGTAACTTGTTTTTTTTGTCTGTCATATCATCAAGTTCGCCTGTCTCAAGATTTAGGCTGAGAACATGTTTCTCTGTCTTGAGCGCGAGGCCAAGGGGATGGAAAATACCTGAGCCTATGTACAGGAAGCAGTCCACATCATTCTCCAAAGGCAGTGCAGCAGAATAGTCACAACCAAGTATATGTCCTTGTTTTCCTGATCTTGTTTGTTTGTGTAGTAGAACCTGGATGCCTAGGCTCTCTAGATAGTTTTTTGCAGGCTCTATAACGCCGAGAAATTGTGAGGTTGTGACAAGGCATATGCTCTTGTGTTTCTTTATGCATTCCTCATGTTTCTTGATAAGAGGAATGGGATCCGCATCTATATTATATGGCTCGTAGATTACAGGAACCTTTGGCTTGACTCCGAAGTCTGTGTGACCTATGTGCAATAGCACGCAGTCAATCTGTTTCGCCTCTGTATCTGCAAGGTCGCAAGCGCCGAAGCATGGATCGCATGAAGCGAAAACAACCAAGCCTTGTCCCTCAAGTTCCTGGATAAATTCATGCAGCTTGGTCTTCAGACCTTCAGGTGCCTGAATCAATACCCTTTTGGCACCTAGCTTCTTCAATTCCCCAATAATCCTTTCCTTATCAAACATAAGCCTTTATTAACTGTTACCTGAATATATACCTAATGATTGCGGATTCGGGTATAAATATTTAAAAATGTATGATGAATGGTAATCAGGCAATAGGTGATTTAATGAGTTCACGACTTCCAGAATTTTATAAGAAGAGTGTAGATGAAAGGCTTAGTGTCATAAAGGAAGTTGCATCCCTTACAGAAGATGAGGCAAATGTGTTGAGGAATTCAGGGGCGCTTGATCTTGGTACAGCAGACAAGATGTCAGAAAACGTCATAGGTGCCAATCACTTTCCATTAGGCATAGCAACAAACTTCATTGTGAATGGGAAGGATTATCTCATTCCAATGGCTATTGATGAGCCATCTGTTGTCGCTGCTGCATCTAACGGAGCTAAACTTAGTAGGGATTCAGGGGGCTTCACAGCAAGCTCTGACGAACCAATCATGATAACACAGATCCAGATGGTGAATGTTAAGGATATAGAGGGGTCCAAGAAGAGGATCATGGAAAACAAGGAGAGACTGATAAAGATTGCGAATGACCAGAATGCTGTGCTTCTAAAGCATGGTGGTGGCGCAAAGGATATTGAGTTTGGTGTAACAGATAAGGACATGCTTGTTCTGCATTTGCTTGTAGATGTGGCTGATGCTTATGGCCCGAATATAGTGAATACAATGGCTGAGGCAATATCACCGATACTGGAGGAATTGACTGGTGGTGTTTCACGCCTTAGGATAGTTTCTAATCTTGCAACAAAAAGGATGGCCAGGGCAAGAACTGTCTGGAAGAAGGAGGCGCTCGCATCCAGCATGCGAGCTGTAGACTTCACAGGCGAACAGGTGGTTGATTATATTTTAGATGCATACAGATTTGCTGTTCTTGATGAGTACAGATGTACTACGCATAATAAGGGCATCATGAACGGTATAGATGCTGTAACAATAGCAACAGGGAATGACTTCAGAGGGGTAGAGGCTGGTGCACATGCATACGCTGCTATGGGAGGCAAATACAAATCACTGACAAAGTACTACAAGGATGAGAATGGTGACCTTGTCGGTGAGATAGAGCTGCCATTGGCTGTTGGCATAGTTGGAGGCGCCATAAATACAAATCCGATAGCCAAGATCTCACTGAAGATTCTTGGTGTTAAATCTGCAAGAGAATTGTCAGAGGTTATTGCTGCTGTGGGTCTTGCGCAAAACTTTGCTGCTTTAAGGGCCCTAGCAACAGAGGGTCTCCAGAGAGGTCACATGAGGCTTCATTCAAAGAATATAGCGGTTATAGGTGGTGCTTCAGGAGATTTGATAGACAAGGTTGCACAAAAGATGATAGATGAAAACAAGATATCTGTTGATAGGGCAAAGGAAATTGTAGCGGAGTTGAATGGTTAATATGAAGAGGATAAAGGCTGTTATATTAGATCTGGATGACACGCTGTATAACTGTTCTGATACACTATCTAAGAATGCAAGAAAGCGTGCTGTAAATGCGATGATTTCTGCAGGATTGAAAGCTGACCCCAGAGGGGTTTACAAAAGGACTGTTGAGATATCCAGATTTCCCAGATTGGATCTTTTTGCGGAGTTGAAAAAGGAATTCAACATACAGGATGAAAAAATAATAGAAGCGGGAATACATTCATATAACAGGGATGAGGTAGAGGATATAAAACCGTTCAAGGGAACCGCTAAAACACTGGAAAGCTTGAATTCATGCCTTCTTATTCTTGTGACATCTGGTGTTTATGCACGCCAGGAAAAGAAGATTGAGATGCTTGGAATCAAAGACAAGTTTGATTACATAAAGATAGTTGATGGTGAAAAGGGTGAGTTGAAAAGGGATTCTTTCATAGAGATCATGGAAAAATTCCATCTTAAACCAAGTGAGATTGTTTGTGTGGGTGACAGAATAACTGCAGAGATAAGACTAGGTAATAACCTGGGTATGACAACTGTTCAGATCATGAAGGGCAGATTCAAGAATCTGCATCCAAAAGGTATGGAAGAGGTTCCTGATTATAAGATATCAAAAATATCAGAACTGACTGATGTGGTGAAAAAGATTGATGAAGAGGATATGATGAATATAGTTGCCATAGGTGGCGGGACTGGTCTGCCTTTGCTGCTTGGTGCTTTGAAGCCATACAACCACAAGATAATCGCGATAGTCACTGTGACAGATTGTGGTAGAAGCTCGGGTAAGATAAGAGAGGACTTCAATGTTCTGCCTCCCGGAGATATAAGAAACTGTTTGATAGCGCTTTCGACATCTGAAGCTTTATTGCATGATCTGTTCCAGTACAGGTTTGAATCCGGAGATTTGGAAGGACATAGTTTTGGGAATTTGTTTCTGACTGCATTGACAAAGGTGACTGGTAGTTTTGAGAAGAGCTTGAAGGAAACAAGCAAGCTGCTCAAGCTAAAGGGAAAGGTTCTGCCCTCCACGTTGATTGATACACATCTGTGCGCGGAGCTTGAGGATGGAAGGATAGTTGAGGGTGAGGTGAATGTGAGAGGTCTGAACAAGCCTCCAATAAAAAGGGTGTTCCTAAAACCACATGACGCAAAGCCGCTCACAGAATCTCTGGAAGCTATAAAGGAGGCTGACATAATCATTCTGGGACCTGGTAGCTTGTATACAAGCATAATACCTAACTTGCTCGTGAACGGGATTGCAGAAGCCATAAGACAATCCAAGGCAAAGAAGGTTTTTGTATCGAATATAGTGACACAGGGCGGTCAGACAGATGGCCTCAAGGCATCTGATCATGTGAAGGCCATACTCAAGTATCTGAATAAGGGGCAGGATCCTGGAGAGAGTGCAAAACCTATAATGAGGTACATGAAGAATGATGTCCTGGATTGTGTGATACTTAACAGTAATGGTGT
>JBDRNB010000079.1:0-16843 GCA_043811635.1 Candidatus Aenigmatarchaeota archaeon | reverse complement strand
TGAAAGTTACACCAGAGAATATACTAAAAAATTAACATTTTACATGGTTATAGAAGATGGAGAGTGGAAGATACGTGGATTTGATTTTAGATAATAAAAGCTAATGATATTATCACCACGAGTCAGGCCATGTGCCCATTGCAGTATACTCTGTTCCAACTTCAATTAGACCAGCAATACTGGCTACTGCTACACCACCCCATCCCGATATCATTGTTCCTATGGCGACGCCAGCAACACCAACAACATCTCCTCCCCATTCAGCCCAAGCGTCTCCAGTTGATTTGCCTGCTGTACAGTAATTAGCATCATATCCCTCTGCTTTCTCTCCCATTTCTATCCAAACTACAGGTGTTACACAATCATATAGACTATATGATTCAAATCCGTATAATTGTGGGATTTCAAAATCAGTATCACTCATTATTTTCGCATTCAATGAACCGGCATTTCCATCCTGTAATGATATTGTATGTAATATGCCGTTATCAAGATCATCACTAAGCGTAATAAATACCTCCTTTCCAGGATCAAGAGGGCTTGGATTGGCAAATACAATCTTTATTATATGTTCATCTGTTTCTTCAGTATTCAGATACAATTCTAAATCCGGATCGTCTTTTATGGTAACAACTAGCTTCACATTTGCACCTATATCATTATCAAGTACGTCACTTGAAATTGGTGCTCCTATTGATACCCTTTCTACATATTCAAACCCATCATTAGGCTTGTGACATGAATCGAATGCAATACAAGGAGATGCTGGTTCTAAACCATGCTCTGACAATGCGCCTTGATCTAATTCAACAATCTTGTTTTTTGTGGAATCATCTGGGTTGTAATAGAACCACATGTTTTCTTTGATTGGTATCCTGTATGAGTTACCATCGTATATGACAGCTACGCTATCTGGAATCTCTTTTATGTTATCCAGGAACTCAAACTGCTTGAGATCTGTGGTGTCATAGGTTTCAAGGCTATCACATGAAGGCTCCTTCATATCATCATGAATTTCAATATCACCATTGCATTCTATTATCTCAATTACTTTATTATTTTCTAGCATCTTGGAACGGGAGTAGACAGAACATTCAGCATAGGCGTTTTTAACTGTAAGGTATTTTAGATAGCAAGGCGATACCATGTGGAATAACTTTTCAGCGTCAAAGAGTTGTGGAAGAACACCTAGGTCGTCATAATTTGGAACTGTTAGAACAACTGGCTTGCCTGTCAATTCAGGAGCAAGATCAAATTCCTTTGGCTTTCCCAAGGCCTTCTTCAAGACTATCTTGCTTGGAGAGTACTCGTATCTTGCCTGTGTCATGCTATCCGCAATAGCAGCTGCATGTGCTGCAAGTGTTGCTCCTCCAAATTTTGCAGACATCTTTGCCCAGCCTCCTGCTGTTGCAATTCTCTGCTTTATAAAATCAGTAAACTGTTCCTTCAATCCCTCTTTACCCATATATTGAAGAGACTCTAGATGAGCAGCGCGCGCTGCCTTTTCCGATATTGTATTTTTCACTTCTGTTGAAGAGATTACTCTGTCAATATCAGCTCCTTTCAGAGCCTCATCAATGGATCGCTCAGCATACTCTTTGGCAACATCTGGGGACTGTGTAGCTAATGTGTTGTCCCAAACTCCACTGGCTTGCATCTGTTGTTCTGCACGTGACATAGCTGCCTTGACATCTGCCTTTGAAAGTCGTTCTAAGGCATAATCTTTTACATCTTCTTGAATAAATTTTGTTTTTGCAGAATTTGATATAGTTTTTCTCAAGCTCTTACGAAGCACCTTTTCTGACACACTATCCAGAACTATCTTCTTTACTGTTGTAGTTTTAAACAATTTTTCCAGCATCTCCTTACCTGCAGTTTTTATCAGGGAAAGGCTGACAATCTTTCCTGCTTTGAGTGGTGGCAATACAGTTATAACAGCTATAAATGCATATGTTTTCCATGAAACTGTGTATGTCCATGTGTCCTCTTCTACAGGGAATTTCTGCCAATACATGAGGTATTCTGGATCGCCATACCAAGGAATCCACTCCTCAACATCGGTCACATCCTGAACAAGCTCAAAGTTATTCACTGTGCACTCTATAGATGATGGCCTGGTATCTGTGCAGTATGAATCAGCTCTCTCATTATCATATGGATAATTACATTCCTTTAGCCATCTGGCTTCTTCTCCCATGGATGATATATCACAGCACTTTCTCCCGGATTGTGGCCCTACACAAGGGATGGCCAACTGACCTTCTGGAAAGATAGTTCCACCCAAACCCTGGCATTCCTGGGAATCAGAAACCCACTGATAATTATGATCAAAGTTGATACTTACACAACACTTATAATCTTCTGCAGTATCCCTGCATATGGTCTCTGTGTCATCCATCATTGTTACCTGCAACCCCAGGGAGTCCTCGCGTTTGGCGCATGTGTCATCTATCTCTCCTGAACCAACAGAATTGATTGCGCATACAATATTCTCAGCAGAGTCAGTTGTTTCCTTCTCCGCGATTGTATCATAATTCGGTTTCTCAAGCAGACCAAACATATCAAGTATGCCACTTATGGGACTTGCCACACTTGCTGTAGTGGCTATCAGAACAACTATGGCAACAAGTAATACTAATAATCCGAATGCCTTCGAACTTAAGAAGTCCATTGATGCCTTTTTCATATTATCCACCGAAGAATGCCTTTACGAGATTTGCCATCTGTTCCATGAATCCAGTATCTTCACCTGATCCTATCATCACGTATAATATGCTTAAAAATAATCCAACTGCAAGTGCAATACAGATTGCAATCCATATCATCGATAATCCTTCACCCCGTTTCATCTAACCACCAAATATATTAATTATAGGTATGTCCAACCACTCGCTTTCCATTAATAAAAGAATTGTCATGATAGCTAACATAAATATGATAATTACAAACCATTGTATCATTAAGCTGTAACCCTTCATCACTTTATAATTTGGTTACGCATGTATAAATAGTGTATTACTTGATCAGGATGGCAGCCTCTCCGTTTCTTAGAAGTATTGAATCTGTTTTTGATTCAAGTGTACCGTCATATTTCAGTATGGAAAATTTGTCTGGAAGATCATGTTTTGTTAAGGAATCGCTTCCCAAACTGCTTGTCCACCATGGAACAAACTTGACAAGAATCAAGGCATTTTCAAACTCTCTTGCATATATCTCATACTCCTTCCCGCTTGATGTTCCTGAAGGGTCTGCGCCTTTCTCAAACAAATAGAAATCACCTAATGGATTGCCTATCTGATAATCAATTGCATCAAACCACTGCTTGTACGGGTCTGTGTAGCTTCCTGCATAAAGGTAGTATGTATTCTCTGTCTTTCCAAGATGATATGTTGCTAGTGTGAATATTTGATCTCTTTCAACTGAGCCTGACTTGGACCAGCCAGCGAACTTAACCTCTATCTTCTTGTCATTCGTCAGCTTCTTCGAGATATCGAAGAACAGCTTGTACAAACCTGCAGTTCGTGTGTCTTGGATTGCACCTTCTTGTATATGTCCATCTGAAGCTGATACATACTCAGGTATCCAGAAAGTGGCCACATTAGGCAGTTGAATTTTATTACTTATCAAGAATTTGGTATATCCGAGAGCGATTGAATAGTCGGTCTTGAAGTTGATGCCTCTTCTGGCTGCGTCTGGATATTCAAGAACCGAACCTTCAGCAAAGACAGGGAATCCTGCCCCAGGGTTTTCCAGGACAACTCCATCATAATATGCATTTGAACCACCAATTGGGGTTGTAAGCCTGTTTTTAACATACTGTGCATTGAAATCCCTGTATGATGGATTGGCAAGATTTAGCAGATACTGGCCAAACCAGTTGTAAGGTATGCGTGCCTCATGTCTGTATTTGGCTGTTGCTCTTGGATTTGAAGGTTCTACATCCCTTACTCCGTCGCCATCCAAATCATCTCGAGGATTCCAGCCCTTAATTATAGGAAGCAGGGAATCATCACAGTCCGGGTCTGTTGTACTGAGCCATATGTTTGACCATGAATCAAGATCCTTACCCTTTGAGCATTCAGGATTACAAAAGTCATCTGCAATGCATACAGGACAATACACCTGATCCAGGCATTGTCCCTTCATATCCACAACAGAATCTTCAGCGTAGTGGAGGAAGAAGTCCTCTAAAACCAGGTTATTTCTTTCTGCATATCTCTCCATTGCAGCATATTTGGAGTCATCATACCTGGTTTCTGAAAGCGGATATGAAATGGCAAAGTAATTGTCATTGTAAAAAACAGGTGAAGCTGTGTAGGATTTAAGTAAGGGTATATCATCTTCCCAGAATCCTATGAACATGTCAAAATGATTTGCTGCCCACTGGACAGTTTCATCATCCAGGTCTCCCCCGTAAAAGACTCCAGCTGTTTTTATATGAGGATTATGTGTGCATGATCCATCCTTCCTGCATGCATCACTTGTGACTGGACATCCACACTCTTCACAATCAGCTTGTAGTATACCAGAAGAATCACAATATAAAGGCCTTAGGCTTGAGCAAGTGAAGTATTTTGACCCGTCAGAGCATGCCGAGCCGCATCCTTCATCTATTACACCATTGCAATTGTTATCCATTCCATCACATATGTCTGCATGCTGTGGTGACACTCCTCCAAGACAAAGGCTCCAATAGCCATTGTTACATGTTCGGATGCCTGCCTTGCATAAACCTATATTGGATCCGCATGATTTGACTTCGCCTATATAACACTCGAAATTCTCATCAACCAGGCCATTGCAGTTGTTGTCAAGCTTGTCTGGTATTTCAATCTCTGGTTCTATGGAACCTTTGCAATCACTCCATTTTCCAAGGCTGCATTCTCTCACACCTGATGAGCATTTGCCTACGTTGGAACCGCATACCTTTGTCTCACCTGGTGAACATTCAAGAATTTCATCTGCAGTTACACGTCCTGTGAAGGAGAAACTTGAATCTGCGACATTGGGTAGAGAAGGGTTCCAGAAATCACTTATCAATGCTGAGACTGGAGATATCATGGAAAATAAAATTGCAAGTATGAAAAGAGCTGGAATTATGTCTCTCATATGCATAGATTCAAGCTCCAATTTAAATTGATTCTTCTCATTCTTACACACTGAATATGCCTAAAACTGTGTTTATGCCGTAGAATCCTGCAAATGCAATAGCTGTGTATAGTATCCATTTGCCTATGAACGTGGCTATCAGGAAGTATTTGATATTATATTTCATTGCACCTGCAATGATACCTATTATGTCATCTGGAAGAGGGGTCAATGCAAAAAGCAGGATTACAGGAAATAGGCCATGCTTCTCTGTCCATAGATGTGACTTCTTGAGTAATTTCTCCTGCTTCTCTTTGAGTGCTTTTCCTCCTCCCCTGCCAAGTACATATCCTGTCAGCTCTCCAAGAGCAGATCCAATGCCTGATATAAGCCCTATGATCCAGGGATTGAATAAAGCCCCAAATGTGAATGTAACTAGAAAGGCTGGAATAGGAAGAAAGATGGATGCGCTTCCGACAAAGCTAACCACAAATATCCCAAGATATCCCCAAGTATCTGCAAGAGAAACTGCCCATGCAAAGAACTGGTCAGAAAGCAACGCAAGATCTACCATAGTTAATCATTGTCTTCAGACGCATATAAAATATTACTTAATATACAATATATAAGGTGATAACATGCCAATAGAAACAAAAACAATCGAGGTTCATTCAAATCATGAAACAGATGTGATAGATATCACAGAAAAGATTTCAGATGTATTATCCAAGTCTAGGTTGAAGGATGGTATAGTTATTATATTTGTCCCAGGAAGTACTGCAAGCATATCTACAATAGAGTATGAGCCAAACCTTGTGCAGGATTTCAAGGATGCTACTGAAAGACTTGTTCCATCAAACATGAAATACAGACATCACGAAACATGGGGAGATGACAACGGGAAGAGTCATGTCAAATCAACCTTGATGGGCCCAAGCCTGACCATCCCATTCAAAAATAAGAAACTTCTTCTTGGAACATGGCAACAAATTGTACTTCTGGACTTTGATGTACCTGCAAGAAAAAGAGAACTTATCTTGCAGATTATGGGAGAATAGGTTTTTAAAAAGTTGATAAACAGATAGACATATGCTTTATTTCAAATTATGAACCAAGTTTTCTGAACATCTCATTCACATTCTTGTCTGTTACATGGTCATGATGCCTGAAGCCGCCACGAAATGCCTTGGGGATATGCATCAATTCATGAATCAAGACCTTTGTCTTATCATCATCTGATAACTTGTCATAATTCTCTGTTATGACCTCTATTACATAATGCGACTTGAGATTAAGGGCCTTTTGAATGATTCTTGATATTGTGTGGCATCTTGCAAGCGTACGTCGGGCTTTGGAGCCATAACTGCGAACGCAGACAACTCTGGACATATCTATGTAATCAAATCCTAGTTTTTTGGCAATTCGAATTATATCTGTCTCCAGATCTATTGCCTTCTCATATGTAATTGTCATAGTCAATTCTTGGAATGATATCATTTATACTTTTAGATTAAACCTTTTGGCACAGTTAATCGATATTATAAATAAGTGTAAAAGGTTTATACTTTTGGAATAACCTTTTGGATATTCCTATGTCTGCAAGAAAATAAAATGAAAAAATAGTAAATAAATTAAATGACAATAAAAAGACCATTGCATCAGTAAGAACTAATTATCTTTTCTTTTTCTTTGTTGCTTTTCTCTTTGTCTTTGTTGCCTTCTTTTTTTTAGCAGCCATCTCAATTACCTCCAATTTTTTCATTATGATTTATTGTTGATTAATATTTAGTTTAGCTGGTATATAAATATTATTTTTTTGTTTTGAAATAAAATAAAAAAAATGGTGAGAATTTTCTCACCGTCTATCTTCGTCTTGTTGTTTTTTTTCGCGTAGCTGTTTTTCCCGTTGTTGTCTTTCTTTTTGTTGTTTTTCTTCGCGTTGTTTTGCTTCTTGTTGTTGATTTCTTAGCTGTTTTTCTTCTAAGTACCATATTAATCACAAGGTTATTTTATAATAATATATTGGTTGAGCTCTTTAATAAATATTAATTCAGTTGATAATTAATAACATAGGTGATTTGATGGATGAAAATGTATTGAAAAAATATATAACTGCAGGAAAAATTGCAGCAGAAGTAAAATCAGATGTTTTGAAAATTATAAAACCTGGAATGAAAATTCTGGATCTTGCAGAATTTATTGAAGGTGAATTAAAGAAAAAGGGAGCAAAACCAGCATTCCCCGTGAACATTTCAATCAATGAAATTGCCGCTCATTACACGCCAAGCCATGATGATACAAAAATAATTCAGCCAGGTGATTTGGTGAAGATTGACATTGGAACACAAGTTGACGGTTATGTTGGTGATATGGCATTCACATATTCTTCAGAAAAAAACCCTTTAATCTCAGCAGCGGAGGAAGTTTTGGAATCTGCCATCCAAATCTTAAAACCTGGAATAACTGTTGGAGAGATTGGAAAGGCCATTGAAGAAAAGGCAAACAGTTTAGGATTCGGTTTAATCGTGAATCTGACAGGCCATACATTAGATAAACATGTCTTCCACGGAACTCCATCAATACCAAATGTAGATAATGACTCCAAGTATGAATTAAAAAATGATGAGGTTATTGCAATCGAACCCTTCCTGGTCAAGACAAACGGCTATGTCAAGGAAAGCAGTCCAACAGAGATTTACAGATATCTTCAGGACAAATCAGTAAGACTCCCTGAGGCAAGGAAGATATTGCAGATTACAAGGGATGATTATGAAAAGTTTCCTTTTGCAAAGAGATGGCTTCATGAATTTTTCTCTCCAGTAAAGATATCCATGGCTTTAAGAGAGCTTGAACGGGTAAGTGCAATTGAATCGTATCCTGTCCTGAAGGATATGAGGATTGTCCCAATATCTCAGGCAGAGCATACAATCATAATTCAAGACAATCCAATTGTGACAACCAGGTAATATGAAATTTGAAGAAAGAGTTTGGAAGCTGACATCAAAGATTCCAAGAGGCAAGGTTACAACATATGGAGAGATAGCCAGAAAGATGAATACAAAGGCCTACAGGCTTGTAGGGCAATCACTGAAAAAGAATCCTGACCCGGTTAGAGTTCCTTGCTACAAGGTTGTAAAGTCTGATGGAAGTATAGGCGGATATGGTGGAACAAACCGAAAAAACATCATGAAAAAAATAAGGCTTCTTGAAAAAGATGGTATAAGGGTTAGAAATGGAAAGATAGACCTGAATAAATATTTGTACAGACTTTAATTCCAAAATGTAAGAATCTCTGTGTTCCTTCTTGAATCCATGACTACACCGTAATTGGAGTATATTGATTGACAGTTAGGACAAAAGAAGATATCCTTTTCATTTTCCCATTTTTTGCCGAATGTCCCACAAACATGGCATTTGTTTTTGAAATCCATAATTAGTATTATTTAATCCCATAGGCTTAAATATAGAACGGTTATTTGTTGATCACATGAAGTTTAAGCTTATCTGCAGCCTTGATGATTTCGCCTCGCTTCTTCTTGCCTACAGTTGAACCAATAATAGCGACATCTGATTTAGGATCCAATCCATTCAAATCAACTGGCCTGAAAACTAGTTTCTCATGAAAACCTGAAGGGTTCAATCCTCTCACAGCTTTTGGTGAAGAGTAGCCTGTGCTTGGCCTCTTGCCTCTTGGTTTTTCATACTTCTTGAGCTTGGAATCCTTGCCCCGAGGCCTTAACCACTTGGTCTTCAAGGCCTTCTTCTTCTTGTATTCCTGCCTATTAAAGGCTGGCTTTTTCCGCTTGGCCTTCCTTCTGATCTTGAGTAGATTTGCTATTGCCATAAAATCATGATCCTATAATCTTTGGCTTTGATGTGATGAAACAGCCATCCTGGAATACACGTCTATCCAAACCAACAACCTTGCATGTCGTTTCTATATTAGCTGCAGTCTGGCCCACAATCTCCTTGTCAACGCCTGTAACTATCACATCATCCTTGTCAATCTTGACCTCGGTTCCTGGTATGATATATGCCTTTCTTGGCTGCTTTTCTCCCAGGAAGTTCTGGATAAGGACCGAGCTGTCCTGAATAGAAAATTTAACAGGAAAGTGTGAATACACAATCTTCAGCTTGGCCTCATAACCATGATTAGTTCCTTCTATCATGTTTTTGATCAAAGCCCTCCATGTGCCTAGAATGGAGAGTGTTCTTCTTCTCTCATGATCTGTCTTCATAATAACCTTGTTGTCCTTTACTTCCACTCTTATGAAGGGGTGATTGAACTCTCTTGTAAGCTCACCCTTGGATCCTCTTACGACTATAAAACCCTTTTCAAAGCTCACATGAGTTCCTTCAGGTATATCTACAATTCTTTCTGAGGTCATAACTATAAAGTGGAGTGTTATATATATAAATATTATTCTCTCACGAATTCTATCGCGATTTAAAAACTTGGTAGACTACTTCTTTGTAGCCTTCTTCCTAGCCTTCTTGGGAGCACCTGGAATTCTTCCAACCAGGTCAAAAGCGCCTGTGCCCATGGGAATAACCTTGTTAAGCATGATGTTCTCTATTGCACCCTGCAGCTTGTCCTCTTCTCCCTTGAAAGAGGCTGATGTAAGGTGTTTCTTTGTCTCCTCAAAGGACGCTCGAACCAGAACAGAGGCTTTCTGACCTGATATACCATACCTTCCTATTGCCTTTATTGTGCCTTCAGATGTCATAAGATCTGCAAGTAGTATTATATACCTGACGTTTACACCAAGTCCTTGCTCCTCCATTGTGTATGAAACCTGGTTTATGATGGCATTTCGTGCAGCATCTATGCCCAATACGTCATACACTTCGAATATATTGTTGCTTGTTGTTCTCATTGCATCAACGCCTTCGATGTCAAACACCTTCTTTAGATTGGATCCAAGCGTGTTGATTACCCATTCATCATTCTCCTTTGCAACAACAACCTGTGTGATTCCCTTGATTCCCTTTATGTGAGTTTCCAGGAAAGTGTACTTGAGCTTGTGAAGGTTCTTGATGTCCTTCTTCTTTGGTGTCAGAACTATATCATCCCCTTCTATGGTGACTGATGCATTTCTGATCTTGATCATCTTGGATAGCTTGCCTAGGTCTATTTTCAGTGACTCTATCTTTTTCTTATCCACCCTTGCCTTGATCCAAAAGTCAGTTAAATCAAGTGTCGTAAAAAGCATGATGTTCTTGACCTTGATCTCCTTTATATCCTCGGCTATCCTCTTTATCTTCTCATGTGACTGAAAATCAGACTTGATGAAAATAGTCATTGCAGGAGTTCTTGGTTCTTTTCGTGCATCAAACAGCTCAAGCAACCTCGGCAAACCTAGAGTTACCTGTATACCAGCTGTACCAGCAAAATGGTATGTACGCATAGTCATCTGTGTTGCAGGTTCTGATAGGGATTGGGCTGTGATAACGCCAACAGGCTCTTCAGGATCATAAATTGCCTTCTTATATTTCTCTACAACCTGGTCTATCAATTTCTTCTGTTTTTCCTTGTCAAGCTTGTGCTTCTCCACATACTCAACAATCTCGTTTTGTATGTTATACGGCAATCTTTCCATAATTATCTCAATACACTCCTCCAATCAAATCTGCCCTGATCAGACTTTGTTGGATCCACTCCATCCTCACCTGCTACGAACTGAATAATAGTTCCAGTAGCATCCCTGATACTGTTATCATGAACTATTCTAAGGTCTTGCAGTGCATTCACCAAACGCCTCTGCATGTATCCAGACTTTCTTGTTCTAAGAGACTTATCCATAAGTCCTTCTCTACCATTCATGATGTTCCAGAACAGCTCGAAAGGTGTTAATCCCTGCTTGAATCCATGTGAAACAAATCCATGAGACATTGGCGAAAGGTCATTGATCTCTATGTGAGGCAATGTTCTCTTGTAGTATCCTCTTGTAATCCTCTTACCCAGGATTGTTTCCTGGCCTACAACAGCAGCCATCTGCGTACTGTTGATTATGGATCCCTTTGAACCTGAATTGATCATATTAAGAATATCTGTCTTCTGAAGATTCTTCTCTACAATCTC
Organism: Candidatus Aenigmatarchaeota archaeon; assembly: GCA_043811635.1. GTDB lineage: Archaea > Aenigmatarchaeota > Aenigmatarchaeia > QMZP01 > QMZP01 > JBDRNB01. The sequence continues at coordinate 5,673 of JBDRNB010000079.1, read as the reverse complement.
ACTGACCCTACTTACACCATTTGCAAGAACATTCATTACCTGTGCCTCGAGTGACTCCTTTGGTGTCATGCCAGGAAGAATGTTTATCTCTTTTTTGTTGTACTTGACGATCAACTCATCAGCTGCCTTAACGGATTTATCTATCTCCAGGTTAGCAGCTGTCTGGGATGCTTCAGTCAAATCAAGATCTGATATTCCAAGAGAGAATCCTCTTATCATCAGATAGGATATGCCTAGTCTGCCGCACCTGTCTATAAAGTCCCTGAGTGCCTCCCTTCCAGCTTCCCTCTCTATGAATTTCAACAGCTTTCCCTTGTTAGCTCCGACTGCCTTGACATCTATTGTGCCTTCAAGGAGAGCACCATTCTTGATTATGACAATGGCATCAGCCTTTCTCTTCTGCGCATCATCTTCCAATCCTGGCGCAATATTATTCTCAAACTCAGCTTTCAATCCCTTGGGAAGCAGGAAGCTAAATATATCCTTTCCTGTGTACTCTTTTTTGTTTCCAATATCCATGTCTATACCAGCATCTGCAAAAATCTGCGATGCATCTTCTCTTGAAAATATGTTTCCCTTTTGTGTTAACAGATAGATTCCTGATACCTGATCCAAATCCAATCCTATTATTGGCCCACCGAATTTAGGGGACATGATATTGTTCTCAACAAGCATAATGAATTCAGCTTCTGTTCTTGCCTCCTCTGTCTGCAATGCATGCAGGTTCATCTCATCTCCGTCAAAATCAGCATTGTAAGGAGGGCATACGCTTGGATTCATTCTGAATGTATTGTATGGCATTATCTTGACCCTGTGCGCCATAATTGATACCTTGTGAAGTGAAGGCTGCCTGTTGAACAAAACAATATCATTGTCTTCCAGCTGTCTTTCCACTGTCCAGTCTGTTGTTACGTTTTCGAGAATCATCTTCTTGTTTTCCTTTGTGACCTTTATTCTCCTTTCATCTGGTCTGACCACATAATTTACTTTGTTTGATTTGAACAGCTCTTTTATATCTTTCATGTTGTCTGGGGTCACATAAAGTGCTATTGTAAGTTCTTTTGCGATCACTTCAGGCACACCAACCTCGTTTATCGAGATTCTATTGTCAGGTGATATTACAGTTCGTGCAGAGAAGTTTACCCTCTTTCCGAGAAGGTTTCCTCTTATTCTTCCTTCCTTGGACTTCAGTCTCTGTATCAATCCCTTGAGAGATCTACCTGACCTGTGACGTGCAAGAGGCACTCCAGTAAGTTCATTGTCCAGATATGTTGCTATGTGGTATTGAAGCAATTCCCACAGGTCTGCGATAATAAAATCAGGTGCTCCTATGTCCATGTTCTCTCTCAAGCTCTGGTTAATTCTAACGATGTCAACGAGCTTGTGTGTAAGATCATCCTCTGATCTTTCCCCACCTTCTAATGTGATTGAAGGTCGCATTGTTACAGGAGGTATTGGGAATAATGTGACTATTAGCCATTCAGGTCTCCCGCCAGTTATGTTTAGCCTCTTAAGGTCTGATGTTGGGATCTTCTCAAACCTTTCCCTGATCTCATTGGATGTGAGCTCATTCTTGTCTTCATAATACAGGTAAGGTTTGACAAATGTCACCTTCTTCTGTTTTGCTGAACAATGAGGACACTTAGTTGGAGGGGATAGAAGTATCCTTTTTAGTGATTCTTCTTCCTTCTTCATTATTCGTGAGCATTTTCTGCATGTGATCTTAAGCAGTTGATATATTGTCTTTGTGTAAAGCACATTCACCACAGGCCTTGCAAGTTCAAGATAACCAAAATGGCCTGTGCAATCACCTATTCCTCCACCGCATGTTCTGCAATGGAGTCCTGGATCTATGACACCAAGACGTGGATCCATCATGCCACCTTCAACAGGATAACCATCTGCATCATAAAGATCTGAAGTGACAACCCTAACCCTAGCTATGGCTCTTATGATCTCCGGTGATAATAATTTGAAGTGTACCTCTGTAATCTTATGCATACTAGATTTCCTCCGTTATTAGTTTTGGATATATTCCCATGGATTTCATTTCATCCAGGGCAAGCTTGAATGCATATGCTGTTTCCACCCAGACTATCTCGCCATCCTTGCATCCCGCACAATATGCTCTATTCTTTGTTATGTCATACGTTGCAACCAGACCGCATTTATCACAGATTGGTATTTTGGTCATGTCTGAATTGAATCTTTCATTCATGGTCAGAGCTGCACCATGTGCTACTAGACACTGCTGCTCCATCTCTCCTATCCTAAGACCACCTCTCTTTGAACGGCCTTCTGTTGGCTGTTTTGTAAGGAGTGTTACAGGTCCTCTTGACCTTGCATGAATCTTGTCAATAACCATGTGATCCAGTTTAAGGTAATATGACATGCCAGTAAAAATCATAACATCGTATTTTCTTCCTGTTTTTCCGTTGTACATAACCTCCTTTCCATCCTCCCTGAAGCCCATTGATTTCAGTATCTTTCTTATCTCTTGCTCCTTCATGTGATTGAATGCGGATCCATTGATGATCTTGCCACGCAATGCAGCTGTCTTGCCTGCCAGAAGTTCTAGAAGTTGTCCTATCGTCATTCTTGATGGAATAGCATGAGGGTTGAATATGATATCTGGTGTTATTCCTGATTCTGTGAAAGGCATGTCTTCCTGTGGCACCAGTATGCCCATGACGCCTTTCTGTCCGTGTCTTGTTGCAAACTTGTCTCCAACCTCAGGTATTCTATAATCCCTGATCTTTATCTTCATCAATTGATTAGCATCAAGTGTCTCTGTGATCATCACACTGTCAACTATTCCCCTTTCACCATGTCTGACTGAAAGGGATGCCTCTCTCTTATTATCTGTCTCGCTTATGAATTCCTCTGCTGAAAGGAATCTTAGTGGTGATATCTTCCCAACCAAAACAGAATCTGACTCCACGCGTGTTTCAGGGTTGATTAAGCCATCTGCTGAAAGATCGACGTATGCTTCCTCTCCCCTGTAACCCTTGATACCCGATTCTGGGATTGCAATCTCATCCTCCTGTCCTCCCCAGTATCTTTTCTTGATTGTTTCATATGTTCGAAAGTAGAAAGATCTGAAGAGGCCTCTGTCAACAGACGACTTGTTCATGACAACAGCATCATTCAGATTGTAACCATCGTAGCACATGACTGCAACGACAATGTTTTGACCCTCTGTGTAGTTCTCAATCATCTCATTTATGTTTGTCACAACAAGCGGTTTCTGTGGATAGGATAGAACATTAAATTTGGTGTCTGTTCTTATTAGGAAATTGTTTGACATGAGCCCTATAGCTTGTCCAATCATCTTTGCACCGTAATTGATTCTATCTCCTCTGTTGTATTCAGGATATGGGATAAGTGAGGCTGACAAACCTAGTATTGAGATTGGGTCAACCTCCATGTGTGTATGATGTTTTGAAACTTCACGTAGATTCAAGGCTATGAAAAGGTTCTCCTCCTCTTTTACATCCACATACTCTATTATACCATGCTTTATCAAATAATTCCAGTCAACCTTACCCTCATTCATCTTTTCTATGACTGCTTCTGTGAACTTTGATCTTCCGTTTTCTATTATGATTAATGGCCTTCTGACCCTTCCGTTCTCTGTTGTAATCCTGACCTCATTGTGATCCATGTTATATCCAATGTTCAGCTGCGCTGTCATCAGACCTGCACGTCTCTTCTTTTTTATGTTCTCTATGTAACTCTCTGCGTTGCTAGTCTCGCCTATGTGCGCTCCGTTGTAGTAGATGTCAGCTTTTCCTGATGACATTGGAAGTGGTGAGTATGATTTTGGTTTATGTAGTTTTGCGTGTGTCTTTGTTTCTGGTTTTTTCTTATGATATTTTGCTGGCATTTACATCTTCTCCTTGATTAATGATTTTGAAACCTCTTCTGTCTCTTTATCGCTTAGACCTGGAGTTATCTCAGCTAGCAATGCAAGATGTTTTCTCAGACCTATGGAAGAACCTTCTGGTGTTTCAGCAGGACATAGCCTGCCAAATTCTGTTGGATGAATCTGCCTTGCCTTGAAGTGTTCTTGTGTTGCTGTAAGCGGTGAAACAACAGATCTAAGATGTGACAATGATTTAATTAAGGAGCTTCTGTCCAGTCTCTGCGAGACACCAGTCCTTCCTCCTATCCAATTACCTGTCGCAAGAGAAGAAAGGATTTGTTTTGTGACAGAGTTTGCTTCAACAATGGCCTGAATAGAAGGGTGCTTGCCTCTCTTGAGCAGCTTTTGGTAATTGTACGTCATCTTTGCAAGCAGACCCCATCTTCCTAGAAGGATTGATCTGAATAGCTGCCCTAGAAGCTCTCCTGACATCAAAAGCCTCTTGTTGCTGTAATGGTCTATGTCATCCGGTATTAGTCTGCCCATTGACATCATGATTGCTTTTTGAACAATCTTTGATAATATGACTGCCTTTTCTTTCCTGTTCTTTTCTTCCTGACCGACATGTGGAAGAAGATATCTATCAAGTATCTGACTCACTCTTTCCTGTCTGTAGCTCTCAACAACCCTCATCTTCTTGCCAATAACATCTATTGCCTCTTCTGAGGTTGTTGCCTCTTCTTGATACAGGTTTATGTAAAGTTCATTTAGGATTGAGTCTTCCTTGGAAATAAGATCGCAAATCTCTTTGTCTGTCTCTATGCCCAATGCCTTCATAAGTGTGATTATGGACAGCTTCTTTATGTTTGCAAATGAAATGACTATATCTCCGTCTGGCTTTCTTTCTAGGACATGTCTTTGTTTGAAGCCTGATCTCTCTGAATTGATTCTGACTGAGATGGTTCCATCATCATCCTGCTCTAATATAGGCTTGTTCGATGCTATCTCCTCTATAAGAACCAATACTCTCTCTGTACCATTGACTATGAAATATCCTCCTGGGTCTGTTGGATCCTCTCCCATATCAACAAGCTCATCATGTGACTTTCCATGAGTGGAGCATATGGAAGAACCGACCATTATTGGAAGGTCTCCTACATGAACCGTTTCTGATTTTTCTTGTATGCCGTTTATGATTGGAGTGATTGTGACATAAAGTGGGGATGAATAAGTCAGACTTCTGATACGGGATTCATGGGGATGAATAATCCTTGTTGAACCATCAGCCTCTTTGATTACTGGCTTGGAGATGTGGATTTCCCCAAACTTGAGCTTGAGCCCTCCTTCTTCAGGATTGAGCTCGATTGTGCCTATCTCATTAATAATGCTCTGGAGCCCTTGAGCTATAAAATTATTATATGAATCGATCTGGAACTTGACCCAACCATTCTCATCCTTGAATATCTTAAGCATTGATCTTCTTTCCATGCAACTCCTACTTATCAACTACAGTCCTGTAGTATATTGATTCTCCTGCTGTGAGAGACTTCCTTCTTATCTTCACAACATCGCCTACCTTTGCATTGATCAGTTTTATTATAGGGTCTGAAGAGAATATTGTTGGCAACTGTTTGATTGATATATCAAATTTTTGTAAAACTAGTTCCTTTTGTTTCTTGTCTAGGATTTCATATTTTGGTACCAAATCATGATTAAGTATATTTGTCATACGCCACCGTGATGATATGATGTCCCAAACCCTATATATGTATATCAGTTGTTGTGATCAAATATGTAATGATTATTCT
>JBDRNB010000078.1:0-5516 GCA_043811635.1 Candidatus Aenigmatarchaeota archaeon | reverse complement strand
CTGGAACAGATTCTGCTGCACAACGAATATAAGGGATACCAAGAAGACCATTGTCACAATAAACATCTGTCCCTTCATGAAATAGAATTGGTTTGGTGTTTAATTAAGTTTAAATTAAGGAACCAACCTTTCAGGCGTTCTTGGGAACAGTATGGTCTCCTTTACATTCTCCAGGTTGAGCAGCTTCTGGACAAGCCTCTCCACTCCGAAGCCCATTCCCCCATGTTCTGGCATTCCGTAACGGAACGCATCCACATAAAACTTGAAGTTATCAGGATTCAGGCCTTTCTCCTTCATGACCTTGATCAGGACATCAGGTCTGTGCTCTCTCTGACCTCCTGAGGCCATCTCCATACCCTTGAAAATAAGATCGTAACTATGACTCTCCTTCCCGTCCATCATCACGTAGAAAGGCTTGAGTTTCGCAGGGAATCTAGTTACAAAATACCATTCATGCCCTTTCTTGGTCATATACTCTCCTATGATCTTCTCTTCAGCATCCATCATGTCTTCTCCCCACTTGAACTTGGTTCCCATCTTCTCCAGGATATCAACACCGTCTGAGTACGTGATCCTCTCAAAAGGAGTTTTGGGCACCTTCAGATCCTTGACACCTAGTATATCTAGCTCCTTCTCGCATGTGCTTGCAACACCCTTTACTATATGTACACACATATTCTCTATAATCCTGAGTACATCCTCCATTGAGTCTATCCATGCAATCTCAAAATCAAGGGACAGGAATTCAGAAACATGTCTGCTTGTGTGAAACTTCTCAGCCCTGAATGCAGGGCCTATTTCATACACCTTGTCCAGCCCTGATGCCATCAGTATCTGCTTGTACAGCTGCGGAGACTGCCTGAGGAACGCCTTTTCTTTGTAGTATTTCACATCAAACAGCGTGGCTCCACCCTCTGCTCCTGCTGCTTGTATTACAGGTGTGTGCACCTCAATAAAACCTTCTCCCTCAAAGAACTCGCGTGTTTTTGTGAGCACAGCATCCTTCACCTTCACGATTGCCTGCACCTTGGGCTGCCTTAGATCTATGAACCTAAAATCAAATCTTGTGTCAAAGCCTGACTGTATTTTGTCTGTGTTTTCCAGGGGAAGGGGTGATTCTGCTTGATTCAGCAGTTCCATCCTTTCTGGTATCAATTCCTTTCCACCAGGAGCAACCTTGGACTCCTTCACCTTGCCTGTGACAGCCACGCATGCCTCTTTGTTCAGCTTGTCAAATAATGAGAAAACATCATCAGGAATATCACCTTTCTTTCCTGTGATCTGTATGAAGCCTGTCCTGTCCTTCAGTTTGAAGAATTTGAGGCCTCCTAGGTTTTTCACCTTATCAACCCAACCCTTGACCATGTACGTCTTGCCTGTTTTTAGCTGGTCCGCATATGTTCTTTCCATAACCATTCTTTAGAATGAGAACTTATATAATTACTCAAAACATGGGGTTTTTAAATTATTATGCTATATAATTCTCAGATACTTATGGCTGAAGATTTCAAGAGATCACCTGCGGTTGCCAGAAACATATCTGACATCAAAATAGAGGATGTCAGGGTTCGCATAGTAGGGACAATTATAGATAAGGATGAGTCAACTATAGCTCTTGACGACGGGACAGGTAAGATAGATGTCACATTCAAGGAGCCTGTGAAGGAAGACGTGAACACACTTGTTCGTGTTTTTGGAAAGGCAGTGCCCACGGATTCTGGTTTCGAACTTGAGGGAGAGATCATACAGGACATGAGCGGCCTTGACATGGACCTGTATAAGCAGAGTATAAGTATTTAAAAATTAGAACCTAGATTAGAGTAAGGGTGCATATGTTCAAATTAAAACTAGCTGACATAGACTTGTTGAGGAATTCAATTCCTATCATATCAGAGATTATTGACGAGGGAATATTCAAGTTTGAAAAGGATGGAATAAGCTTAATATCACCTGACAGAACAATGGTTTCGGTTGTGGATTTCAAGATACTTTCATCTGCCTTTGAGGAGTATGACCTCCAGGAACCTGAGAACATAGGATTGAGCCTAGGGCATCTTGTTTCAATCATTAAAAGGGCAACATCAGAGGACAAGATGATAATAGAATCCACTGGAAAGAACAAGCTGAAGATAGTTCTTCAGGGGTCTGGAACAAGAACGTTCCATATACCTATAATTGATGTATCAGTTGAGAAGCCACCTCTGGATCAGCTGAACTTCGGAGGCAAAATTGAGTTGGAATCCCGGATAGTTGAGCAGGGTATTTCTGATGCTGATGTGATAGGTGACTCAGTCATATTCGAGGCATCACCTGGTTTGTTCAAAATGTCTTCCAAGGGAGATACAACATCAGTTGAGCTTGAGATGATGAAGGAGAGCGCCGGCATCCTGGGCATCAATGTGGATAAGCAGATCAGGGCACAATATCCACTTGAATATCTGAAGAAGATGATCAAGGCAAACAAGCTCGCAAAGCAGATCGTCTTGGAATTCGGAACAGACTATCCGATCAGGTTATCCTTCAAGCAGATAGACAAGCTGCAGCTAAACTTTATTCTGGCACCTCGTGTGATAGAAGAGTAGCTACTTCACCAGGCTGAAATCATTTCCCACAATCACAGGCTGGACTGAGGCTAGTTCGTCATGCATGAACTTCAATTTTTCGTCTGCAGGTATTGGGTTCAAAAAGAATATCTTCTTCTTGTAGTAAAAGGCAAGCATGATCTCTGAAAAGGTTGCACCTCCAATATAGTTTTTTATCCCGTGCTTCTCCATGTTAACAACAAGAATAGCATCGCCATTCTTTACCTTGTCAAAATGTTTGATTGTGTATGTGGGCTTGATGACAGTCAGATGATCATCCCTTCCTTTCACACTATCTGCATCTTCCTGGGTCTTAATATTGAAATCGCCTATAGAAGCAGGCATGTCAACCTCGTGCCCCATTCCCTCAAGTCTGTCCCTCGCTCTTTTCATCTCATCAGCAAAATAAATACTTCCACAGATCACAACCCTCATAAAGCACCAAATAATAATTTGCACACATCTTTAAAAACAGAATCAAATATTAAACCATGAAAAAGGCTGTTCTCTATAAAAAGATGGACGAGAAAGTCCAGTGCATGGCCTGTTCCCACTACTGCAGAATAGAAGAGGGCAAGACAGGCATATGCGGAGTGCGGCGGAATGAGAAAGGAGATTTATACCTGCTTGTTTATGGGAAGGCAGCTGCTGTGAATGTGGATCCCATAGAAAAGAAGCCTCTGTTCCACTTCCTGCCTGGCACACATGTACTATCCATTGGCACAGTCGGCTGCAACTTTGCATGCGGCTTCTGCCAGAACTGGGACATATCCCAGGCCTCAAAAAAAGGCGTTGTCCATGGCCAGAATCTTCCACCTGAGAAGATTGTAGAATACGCCAAGGAGAGCAATACACCAACCATTGCGTATACATATAACGAGCCTGCAATATTCTTTGAATATGCATATGACACAGCCAGGCTCGCACATAAAGAGGGCATCAAGAACGTGTTTGTCTCAAATGGATATGAATCAAAGGAGGCTGTGGATAAGATCAGGCCTTACCTGGATGGCATAAACATAGATCTCAAGGCATTCTCAGATGATTTCTACGTAAGGAACTGCAAGGCCAGGCTCCAGCCTGTGTTGGATAATATAAAGAGGATGCATGACCTTGGCGTATGGGTTGAGGTGACAACGCTTGTCATACCTGGTGAGAATGATTCAGAAAGGGAATTGAGGCAGATAGCTGAATTCATAGCAGGCGTGAGCAAATCCATACCTTGGCATGTTTCGCGTTTCCACCCTGATTACAAGATGCAGGAAAAGGAAGCAACACCTGCGGAAACACTTGAAAAGGCGTACATCGTAGGGAAAGAAGCTGGGTTGAAGTATGTGTACACAGGCAACATACCAAATGGGAGGGAGGATACAGAGTGCCCCGAATGCGGAAACATGCTTATAGATAGATTTCATTCAAATATGAAAGGACTGGAAAGGGATAAATGTAACAAATGCAAAACTAAGATAGAGGGTGTATGGGAATGAGAAAGCCAGCTGTTGCAGGCGCGTTCTATCCTGCAGACAAGAAAGAACTGAGGGAGATGATACTTGGCTTTATCAGATATTCCAGAACTGTCTGCATCCAGGGAGAACTGAAGGCCTTGATTGTTCCACATGCAGGCTACATATATTCAGGTGTTGTTGCAGCAGCAGGCTACAAACTTCTGAAGGATAGTAAATACAAGAAATTTCTGATTTTAGGTCCGTCCCATTATGTTCCATTTATGGGCGCATCATTCTCTTTTGATGACTACTGGTCCACACCTCTTGGTAAGGTTCCTGTTATAAAACCTGAAGAAACAGAGAACCTGAAATCTGTTCCTGAAGCACATATACAGGAACATTCAATTGAGACCCAGCTGCCCTTCTTGCAGGTGGTTGTGAAACAGTTCGGCATCTTGCCTCTTATTCTTGGGTATGTCAATCCCAAATCATTAGCAAAGGAACTGATCAACTATCTGGATGATGAGACATTCATAATCATCAGTTCTGATCTGAGTCACTACCACACATATGAAGAGGCAAGAAATATAGACTCTTTTTCAAACAAGGTCATACCTTCGCTTGACACAAACAATGCAGAGAGAATTGATGCATGTGGGAGCAGTGGAATACAGACAGTCTTGCACATTGCAAAACAGCTTGGCTGGAAAGGGGTTTTGATAGACTACAAAAACTCAGGTGACACGGCTGGTGACAAGAATCATGTGGTTGGATATGGTTGTTATGGATTCTACTCAGAAACTAAGCGAAAAGGATAAGGATTATATTATCAAGCTGGCAAAGAGGAGCATAGAATACTATGCGGAGAAGCATGAAATACTGGAAGTAGATGTGCCTGCACGCCTGAAGAAGAAGAGAGCAACCTTTGTTACAGTCTACCTGAATAAGAAACTGAGAGGATGCATAGGCATGCTTCATGCAGTGAATCCCCTATATAAAGACGTGATAAGCAACTCAGTCGCAGCTGCTTTTCATGATGATAGGTTCCCGCCTCTCACACAAGAAGAACTGAAACATCTTAAGATAGAGATATCCATCCTATCCAGGCCAGAGAAGATCGATTTCTCCTCCCCAGAGGACATCCTAAGCAAGGTAACAAAACAAGACGGCATCATACTCACCAAGGGCCACCAGAATGCAACATTTCTGCCAAAGGTCTGGGAGAGCTTCTCAAGCAAGGAAGCATTCTTCTCCCATTTATGTATGAAGGCAGGCCTGGAACCAGACGAATGGAAGAGGCCAAGTATTACTGTTTTCAAGTACAGCACCGAGGTCTTCAGCGGGTAATTTTTATAAAGTCAATACCACTGGTCTACTGACCAGTGGATAAAGACACTAATTCTCAAAAAACAAAAAATAAAACGGGAAGCGAAACCTGTCCCGTTACAGGCACAATTCAATTAGATGTAGGTTTCGCTGCCTTAAATTA
>JBDRNB010000077.1:0-16468 GCA_043811635.1 Candidatus Aenigmatarchaeota archaeon | reverse complement strand
GCTAAGACCTTGTGTGCCCTCTTGTATTATGTGATTGCCTATCAGGTCAAACTGCGAGCTGAGTACTATCTTGATTGGATATAACACACCAAGGCCATAACTGAACGATGGTTTTATGTATGTCAAGAATCTCTCTGATTTAATAAGACCTATCCTGTTCTCTATTCGTGTCCAATCCCCCTTTGTGAAAGGCAGGAACACCTTCTTGTCTGGTGTTGTGTTGTATTCTATTCCCAAACTGTGTGTTGTTGTGTTGCTGACAAACAACCTCTTGCCTGAAGATACAGCCAGGCCTGTTACCACATCTCCGCCATAAGATGCCAAGTAATAAGAATTGGGTGAAGTATAGTTTGTTCCTGTGCCAAGAGAGCCTGATGCTACCACACCAACACCTGAAGAAGGTATGTATACATTTGCATCTGTGTTGTTTAAAACGAGGACCATTTGTATATGTATTAATGGTGGTGGTGGGATAGATACAACATTGACTGTTGCATTCTCATTGTTTCCGTATCTTGTTCCATCATTTGGTGTTATGGAACATGTCCATGAATCCCCGTCAGACGTGTTGTCGTATGTAAGTATAATAGATGTCTGTGTTCCGTTTGTTACAGACATGCTTCCTGATTCATCTGCAGTTGATCCATTGAACCAAACATAATCAACATTCAGGCTGTCACCTGGATCCAGATCTGATATTGTGAAGTAGCAGTTGATATCATCGGATGGTACAGGACCTGTGGGAGAGATTGATGGCCCTAAAAAGACCTCTGGAACATTGCTTGTGTTTATTATCAAGGTTCTGTTTGTGTCAAATGTCTCCTGGCTTATATTATCCATGGCTGAAATGCTCCAGACATATGCCCCATCTGGATAAACGCTCAGATCCTTGGCGAATAAATAATCAGTACCATTTACGCCTGATGTGTTTGTGTCATTCCTGTGCCAGCCAGTCCAATTGCCCCATAGACTTACATTACTCAGATTCAGATCATCTGATACAGTAGCATTGAATGTTATGGAAGAAGGCGACACTATAAAGGCTAGGTCATCAGGCGAATTTATGTTGACTATTGGTGGAATATCATTTGATATATTGGTTGTGGTGCTGTTTTCATTGTTTCCGTAAAATACTCCGTCATCTGGTGTGACTGAGCACATCCAGCTATCCCCGTCAGACGTGTTTCCACTGAGCAATATGATAGATGTATCTGTTCCGTTTGTAACAGATAGGCTTCCGGATAAGGTGGCGTTTGAATGGTTAAACCACACATAGTTTACATTCAAGCTAGCTCCTGGATCCAGGTCTGATAATGTAAAGGAACAGTTGAGATTATCTGTTAAAATTCCATAATTGGTAGGTGTGAGAGTTGGTCCTGAGAATATTTCTGGCACATTGCTTGTATTTATCTTGAGTGTCCTATTTGTTGCGAATGTCTCCTGGCTTTCATTATCCATGGCTGAGATTGTCCAGGTGTACAAACCATCAGCATACGCACTCAGATCAAGTGTGAACAGGTATTCTGTGTTATTTATGCCTGATATGTTTGTGTCATTTCTATGCCAGCCAGTCCAATTGCCCCACAGGCTCACATTGTCTAGATCCAGATCATCTGATGCAGTAGCATTGAATGTGATCGAGGATGGTGTTGTTGTGTTGTAGCTGTCAACAGGTGAGTTGAGTGTTACATTAGGATATTTATCACCTAATGTGCACACACCTCCACTACAAACCAATCCTGTATCACAGTTTGTTGTTGAACAGCATGACTGTCCATCTGTCCGCGATCCATCTATGAAGCAAGAACTTGAACAACACAGTCCATCTGCACTATAATCTCCTCCGCTAGTTGCATCTGAGTCGCATGCATCATCATTAGAACAGCTTGAGCAAGTTGACTGGTAGGCAGCTCCATCAAAACATAATTCACCTGAGATGTCGCAACCTGAAGCAGTGCATGTTCCCTCCTGGTTGAATCCATCAGATCCAATTGATGAATCCTCGCATGTATATCCTGTTGTGGAAGAGCAGGAACTGGCAAGGTTTGCATCACTCAAGTCAGAGCTGTCACATGAAGCTCCGCAGTTGAGGCTTATTGTGTCTGTATCACATGAACTGTCAACACACACACCGTTTGCTGTTGGGCCTGATGCTGGGGAAGAATCGCAGACAGCTCCTGCATTGCCTGAGTCACATTGGAAATCCTCATCATTGTCTGTAAATCCACCTGCAACACAGCCAGACAGGCCATTTCCGCACTCTGCTCCTGTTGTGTCTGCAACTATCACAGATGTTGCGCATGTGCCTGAGGCACAATAACCATTTCTCGCATAATCACCGGTTGTCAAGTCGTTTGTACATTCCCTGCCTGCTGCGCAACCAGAATAATATGTGGAACCAGATATGGATATATATCCACTTGTTGTGCAGCCAGATGTTGTGCACAAACCTTCCTGGTTGAAGCCGTTTGTTCCTATGGCTCCTGACTCACATGACCATCCACCAGCTCCAGCTTCAGTGCCATCACATGATGTGACAAGATTTGTATTACTCAAATCCGTATTTGCACAAGAAGTTAAACATTGTAATCCAACTTCACTTGTGTCGCATATATTATCCACGCAGATCCCGTCTGCTGTTGGCGGGTCACCTGTCGTTGGTGTTGTGGAGCAGACAGATCCTGCATTGCCTGAATCACATTCATAATCACCGCCATCATCTGTGAAATCAGCTGCTGAACAACCTGATATCCCAGTACCACATTCAGCATCTGATGACATGTCATATGTTGCGACTGCCACTTCAGTGGCGCATTCTCCATAAACACCTGTAACTCTAGCACAATAACCGTTTCTCGCATAATCTCCGTTCTGTGTGTCATTCGTGCATTCATATCCCTGCCAGCAACCATAGATGTGATTGGTTGATTGTTTGTAGACTGCATCGCCTGTTTGACACGAATTAGACGCGCATATGCCATTCTGGTTGAAGCCGCTTCCGTCTGCACTGGAATCGCATGCATCCCCGGATGTATCACACCCACTAGCCATGTTTGCATCTGACATGTCAGCGCTGGTACAACTGGCGCCACAGTTCAATCTCACCGTGCCAGAAGTCACACAATTTCCATCAACACAGTAACCTTCCCATGTTCCTGGTGTCCAGGTGTCTACATTGTCTACACATAATGAGCCTCCGCTGGTGACGGTGGCATCACAAGCATTTGATCCATCATTATCATCAAAATCCCCTGCACTACAACCAGACAAACTCCCACATTCTGCAGACACTGACATGTCATATGTTGCAACTGCATCCTGAAATGCGCTATTTATACACCACTGGCCGGATCCGAATTGACTTATGCATATACCATCCCTTACATATCTTGGGTTTTCTCCGAATCCCTCATCAACATAGTTATCACACTCCCGTCCGAGGCTGCATGTAGAGTAATATATGGAGCTTTCCATTGCAACTGTCCCAGAATCACACGTGCTTGATGCACAGATCCCTTCTGCTGTCGCGTCCTGATCATTGTCGCACTTCACGCCAGAGGAATCGCAGCCGCATGTTATGTCATCTCCGCCGATTGTGTAGTCAGTTCCGCCTGCAGGAAGACCTGTATCACGTGTAACATCACCGTATGTGGCGTCACAGTAATACCCATCAGCGCACCAGTAATTGGAATGGCCTGAGCACTGGGCATCATCTATGGTATAACCGTCGCAGCAGCAGACGCTTCCCCCACTCGCATCAAAGTCATCACTTGCTCCATCATTACCACAGCAGTTACCCGTGAAACCCCCTATCCATGTATAACTTACATTTGCATACCCGCTGTCACACGCATCTGCACTGCTCCCTCCAGTAAAACAGCACTTTTCACATGCATCCTGACCTGAATCACAGTCCAAACATCCATAAAATGAAGGCCCTGTGGATAATGTACATGTGGGTCCACCTTCTCCCGTGATACAACATGCCTCATTTACAGCACAGCCTGTATTTGGATCTCCATCGCAGCTATCTGCCAAGGCCTCTGAGTTTAGAACAAACATGCTGTTGAATGCGACCAATACTGTTACAAGTATGAGAATGCAACCAAACTTCATGTATAATATATCTTATTATGGCCTAAATAGGTTTCGACTAGCTTATGAATGGTGCGGGCCTGTTGTCTGATGTAGTGTCGTTGTAGTCAATCTTGAATTCGTGCAGGCCTCTCTTGAGAATTATATCTCCCCTGATGTCTATCTGCGTGTAGTTGATTAGAATCTTGATTGGGTACAGAGTTCCAAGGCCGAAGCCGAATGTTGGCGAGATCTTGCTCAGGAAGCTGCCTGTTTTTATCAGGCTTATCCTCTTGTCTACGTCTTCCCATCCTCCCTGAGTCAGGGTCAGGAAGATAACCTTGCGGGGTGTGATGTTCTGTGAGATCATGAGAGTATGAGTTGAAGTTGTGTTGCTGACAAACAGCCTGTTGCCGCCTGATGTCACAAGGCCTGTCAGAATGTTTCCCAGATATGATGCAAGGTAGAAAGATGTGGGAGTTGTATAGTTTGTTCCGGTTCCAAGAAGACTGGAAGAAGTCTCCCCGACACCAGAGGATGGTATGTAGACATTTGCGTCTGTGTTGTTGAGTGTCAGTCTTACCTGAAAATCAGTCTGCGCTTGAACTGACTGGAATGAAAGCAGGACTAGAATTGTCGTGAGAATCAACAGAAACTTGCTGAGCATAGTTAATTATTCTTTTCCCATGATTTATTGTTTATATTCGCCACCAAACAATTATATATTGTATATATTGGTTCTGATGATGTATGACGCATATTGTCTCTGTTAAAAGGATATTCGAGGAAACAACTCCTTTCATACTTATATTTGCCGTGATAGTTTTGCTGTCTGGCGGATTTCTCGGCAGCATAACAGAGGAGTTCAAGATGATTCCAGGACTCCTGATATTGCTTCCGCCTCTTCTTGGTTTACGTGGTAATATAGGCTCGTCCATGGCATCCAGATTGTCCTCCGCACTTCATATGGGTTACATAAAACCAAACAAGATGACAAAGTCACTCAAGGTAAATATATATGCTGCCATCTTTCTAAGCTTCTTCATGTCATTCATCCTTGGCTTTCTTTCTTGGATCACGTGCTTCTTCATCGGATCTGGATGTATAAGCATTGTAGCCTTTATCACCATATCTATGCTGGCGGGCGTTATCTCTTCAATAGTTCTCATTTTTGTTTCAATCTTTATTGCTGAGATTAGTTTCAAGGAAGGTCTTGATCCAGATAATGTGACGACCCAGAGTATAGGAAGCCTGGGTGATATTATAACAATTATCACGTTTGTTGTAGTAGTCAAGCTCGTGATTATGTGGGGAATGATATGATATACACATTTGGGGGAATAATTAAGGAAAGCGTGCCTGTTTTGATACTCTCAGCACTCATAGCCATAGGAGCAGGTCTTGTTTTGAGTTCAAGTGAACACCTGATTTCTGCAATTCCGGGCATCATAATCATGATACCTGCATTCATAAACATGAATGGAAGCCTTATGTCTGTGCTCGCCTCCAGACTATCTTCTGCTTTGCATATGGGATTGATTCACCCCAAGCTTCATAGAACAAAAACCTTGGACAGGAATATTATTTCAGTTGTGATTATATCACTTGTTTCATTCCTCTTCTTGGGATTTACCGGAGGCTTTTTGATGATGCTCCTTGGACTTGGAACGATCAATTTGTTTTTCATGGGAATAATGATTTTAGTGGCCGGAATGATAACAACAACAATTCTCATATTTTTCACTGTGATAATGAGTTATTATCTGTTCAAAAAAGGGGATGACCCTGACAATTGGGTGATACCAATATTGACAAGTGGAAGTGATTTCATAGGAATAATATTATTACTGTTGTTTGTAGGTTTCGCAATTTAAGTATTTAATCAGAGGAGTTCAAAATATAAAGGAGGGTTTGAATGGCAGATGTTGAGAAAAAAGACATAGAAAAAAAGATCAAAAAGAGCATTCTGGACGAGGATGTAAATATAATAGACCTTATAGTTGAGATGAAGGATCTTGCAGGATTAGTTGTAGATCTGGGATTCTCTGCACTGCTTCTTCAGGACAAAAAACTCGCAGAAAGGATTATAAAGCTTGAGGAGGATATGAACCTGAAGATGTATGAAATAGAAGCGCTTTGTATGCTTGCTGCAAACAACAAGCAAGATGCAATTGGTCTTATTCCAGTCATAAAAATGGCTGCAGCAGCAGAGAGTATATCCAACGCAATAAGGGAATTAACTGACACAATAATTCAGGGTATAAAACCGCACCCAATAATAGGTGAGGCATTGAAGTCAGCCGCTGAAACAGTTGACTACATAAATGTTGGAAAGAAAAGCAAGATTATTGGAAAGAATATAAAAGAGATAAGAGACCATGCAAATGTGATTGGTTTGAAAAGAAATGATAATTGGATGTATCAACCAAATGAAACAACAAGAATCGAGCCAAATGATGTGTTGATTTTCAGTGGGAAGAAATCTCACGTGCAGGCTGTTATAAAAGAAATTAAGAAGTAGTCTATCTTGGATCTTCTTCCTTGACCCTTTCTTCTACTTCTTCCTTTATTCCAAGGGTCTCAACCATTTCTTTGTACCTGTTCCTGATTGTCACCTCTGTGACACCGATTATGTCAGCCACTTCTCTCTGTGTCTTCTTTTCACCAGCCAAAACAGCTGCTATATACAAGGCTGCTGCTGCGACACCGATTGGTCCCTTTCCAGATGTGACATCATTCTCGCTTGACTTGTCAAGGATCTCTACTGCATGCACCTGGACCTTTTCTGAGAGATTGAGCAATGAACCGAATCTTGGAACATAATCCTGAGCCTTTGCAGGAAGTATTCTGATGTTAAGCTTTCTTGAGATGTACCTGTATGTTTTTCCTATATCTTTCTTGGAGATCCCAGAAGCCTTTGAAATTTCGTCAAGTGTTCTTGGTGCACCCTCTTCTCTGCATGTGGTGTAAAGGAGTGCCGCTATGATGGATTCTGTTGATCTTCCTCTAACAAGGCCCTTGTTGATTGCCTGTTGGTATAATTTGGCAACCTTCTCGTGGACTGCCTTGGAAAGATGTAACAATGAAACTAATCTCTGGAGTTCGGATAAAGCGAAGCTGAGATTTCTGTCCCTTGATTTAATCAGTCTTTTATGCCATTTTGTGAGCCTGTAATACTGAGCTCTCTTCTTTGAAGAGACCTTGAACAATTCACCACGACCCTTTCCTATCTCTGTGGTGATTCCCTGGTCGTGTTTTGTTGGTGTTAATGCAGCTCCTGTTCTCACCCTCTTTGACCTCTGATCCTCATCAAAGGCCCTCCATTCTTGAGCGAAGTCAACCATTGACTCCTTTAGAACAAAACCGCAGTTTTGACAGACTGATTCACTTCTAACATGATCATAAATAATTCTTGTTGATTTACATTCAGGACAAACCTGAACTGCCTTAACAGATCCTTGGACCATATTTAATTTACCCCTCTATAGTGATATATGAAACAATTATTAATACTATAACTAGGAAACGTCTATTTATAAACTTTTCGGTTCTGGAGTATATACGTTATAACCGTCAAATTGATTGTTTCACGAGCCCATTGGGTGTGTTTTGCTCACTCTTGTTATTGCTTTTCATGGAATGGAGAACCTTTTTCATCCTTTTTTCCTTGTGATGGGCACTCCAGCGATAGGCTTCATCCCTGGTGTTCCTGGTAACCAAAACAATTATCTTACCCCACCTTGCTTCTTCCAACCCTGCCACGCCTTTGTATGGATCTTATCTCAGATGGTACAGGTTCGTAAAACACTGCGAGCTCCATCTCCGGTATATCTATTCCCTCCTCGCCTACAGAAGTACAAACAAGAACATTATGTATTCCATCCTTGAAATCCACTATTGTCTTAATCTGTTCTTTTTGTGTCATGCCTTCCCTTTGCCCTATGAACTCTATTGGCCTTGCGTTAGGAACAGTTCTCAGAACTGAAACAATCTCATTCACCGCGTCCCTGAAGTTTGCAAACACTATTATCATGGATTCGGGATCCTTCTTGAATTGCTGATCCACTATAGTACATAACTTGCTTATCTTAGGGTGTTTGGATCCTGCCTGAAATAATTGGTGTGTCATGAACATGGCATTTGAAACATTCTTGTCATTAATAATCTTTTTGGCAGCCTTGTTTCCTTCCATTTCCTGCTGTCTCAACTTTTTCCAGTAATTTTCCAAAATTGATATCCCCTGTGTCTCCAGGAGATCCAGAGCATGATTGATCTTAATTATCTGAGCTACAAGAGACATTCCCATGAAGGATTTTTTATAGCCCTGTCTTGCGCTTTTTGCAAGATTGGTTTGAAGAGAGAGTAGAAGAGTCTTGCTGACATAATTGGTTTTTATGAAGCCCATGCGTTTCAGGGAATCAATCTTCTTGTTGTAGAATTTGGATGCCTCTTCCTTGATCTTAAGAAAGCTCTCAGGAAGATCAACATGAATCCATTCAACATCCTTTTCCTTTACATGAGGAGATACATCAGAATCCTCCTCTGTGCGTATCTCAACAGAATCAATCAAAAGATTGGAGCATATCTCCTTTATCTTTGATGATGTCCCGCCAGGCGATGCTGTCAATCCAAGTATTCTGGGATAGTCAGACTGTTTCATGTAAGTCTTCGCTATATATGGGTATGCATATCCGCCTATTGCGTGGTGTGCTTCATCCATCACCAGAAGACTGAAGTCCTTAAGAGAGAGCCCGTGTTCCATAAGATCATTCTGAACTGTCTGCGGTGTGGCAAATATTATCCTCTTTATTTCATACGCTTGTTTCCTCACGTCAGGACCCACTAGGCCTGTCAAAACAAAGAAGTCCTTTTTGTTGTAATCTATGAATTTGATGAATGTTCTGAAATGCTGGTTTACAAGAGGCCTTGTTGGGGCCAGAATAAGGGCCTTGGACTCTGGATGCTTTTCCAATCTCAGGACAGTCAGCATTACAGCTATGTTTGTCTTTCCAAGTCCTGTTGGCAGAACACATAGAAGGTTCTGGTCCAAGGACTGGGATAGAATAGACTCCTGATAAAACCTTGACTCAAGAGTGTCTGGTTTTATGCGTGGATGTGAAACATACTCAGGCATATAGTATAAGATAAATCGATTATATTTAATCTTTCTATTCCATCTTAAGCGCTTTCTTTATCTTATCTCTATCAAAACCTATGATTATCTGACCATCGATGTCTGAAACAGGTACTCCCATCTGTCCACTTTTTTCTATCATCTCATTTGCGGCTTGCTGATCTTCAGCTACGTTTATCTCTTCAAAAGGAATGTTATTCTCCTTCAAGAACATCTTCAGCTGCTGACAGTACATACATGTCGGTGTTGAATAGACCTTTACTTTTGTCATTTTTTTTCCTCCTTATATATTGTGTCATTTTTTGATTCTATAGATAATATATTAAGTCTTTTAATAATATATTGTTTTAGGATTAAAAATAGTTTTAATTTATAAGAAAAAGCTTTTAAAGTCTGATTACAATAGTTTCTCATGAAAAGTATAGTTGTTGCCCCTGTAGGAGATCAGTTAGAATCACTTTTTGGCGGACTAAAGGAATTTCCCACTGAGAAGATCATCTTGATAAGCCCTGAAGAAAAGATGGAAGATGCAAATAACGCGAAAAGGGATCTCGAGAGATTCAAGATACCGGTTGACATAATAAAGATAAAGGGAAATATATGGGAAGAGATGTTCAAGACAATATCCGACATCAAAAAGGCACAGCCAGATAAGAACATCATTATAAACGTGTCAACAGGAGATAGAACAACCAGATGCGCAGCCACAAGCGCTGCATTTGTCAATGGTATGAAGGCTTTTGCGGTAGATGGTGATAATACAATGCTTCTAC
Organism: Candidatus Aenigmatarchaeota archaeon; assembly: GCA_043811635.1. Classification (GTDB taxonomy): domain Archaea; phylum Aenigmatarchaeota; class Aenigmatarchaeia; order QMZP01; family QMZP01; genus JBDRNB01. The sequence goes on along the minus strand of JBDRNB010000077.1, from coordinate 6,487 downwards.
CAGTACTAAAATTCAACTACTACAGACTTCTCACAGAAAAGAAGATGAGAATACTCACAGCCATATATGAACAGAAGGATTGTTGCTCATCTCTTGAACAGCTAGGTAAGAAGACAAACATGAGTTTGCCTCTCATATCATACCATATTAATGGAAGTTCTAAATCAGATGGTCTGAAATCCCTGGGTCTGATCGAGACTGAAGAAAAAAGAGGTAAGATATCTGTGACTCTTAGTGTTCTGGGCAGGTTGCTAATAAGAGGATATGTGGACTCACCCGAAGCCTAGGCTTCCTTTGTTTCATGTTTTATCTTAAGAACTATCCTGTTTTCTCTTCCTGAAACAGGCTCCACATCAACAACTCCCCTTTGTTTCAGGTTTTTTACTATTCTGGAAACCTTTGCTTTGGAGAAGTCTGTCTCTCTTACTAGTGCTTTCTGAACAGAGCTTCCTCCCTTTTCCATGAGAAGATTGACTATGGTGTTTTCATCTGAATTCAATACTGATTTTACTACCTCTCTCTCTTTCTTTGATGATTCTCTCTTGACATAAATGGCAACAGCGATCATGAATATGATAATAATAGCAGCTACTGTGTATATGAAAATGCTTGATACTGCAGAGGCCTGTGTGTTGTACAGTATGGAAAACTGCATGTTGTCTCCTGCTGTTACGTTCTCCTGTTCCCAGAAGACCATTATCCGGTTTTCGTCAAGCAATACAGTCTTGCCTTCATGTGGGAAATAAGACTGGTTTATTATCTGCTCTGCCAGGACAGCATTCTCCGGAAGCTTTACCTTGACAAACAAGAGCTCCACTGGAAGAGAGATTCCGTAGTTGATTGAGAATCTTATTCTGTCTCCCAGCCTCTTTACACTGTCCTTGGTTTTGAAGGTGAGCTGAAGTATATCATTTTCATCTGTCATGCCGACAAAGTCGCATGATATGACGCTTCCTTCCACATTATTTGTATAGCCACAATCAGCAACATCAAAACTGCCTGTTGCAGTCAGGTTCTCTATGAAGAAGCCTAGTTGGTAGTCAAGATGTGAAACTGTCTCTGCGAACTGAAGGGTGATTGTATTGTCAACAGATAGGTCCGCGTTTATGGAATCCTCTATTCCATAATACTCCAGGCTCAAGGCCTGGGCTGATCCCATTAACACCAATGAAAACATGACATATGCTAATAAAAATTGTTTCATGGTTATAGTTGGTTGTTAATTTTTTTAAATCTATCTATGACATGTGAAACAGTTTCATATTTAAGCCTTTTGTGCACCTTTGCTGGATTTTTTTGTGAAACAGTTTCAGCCTCGCTTTTATATTTCTTAGATGCAATTTGTTAAATGGTGTTATGAAGGATATTATAAGCACGGTAAGGATCATTTCAAACGAGATTTCTGAGACAGAGAAGAAAAGAAGGCATGTTTCTGACTATGCAAGAAGCAATCTCGATATGGTAGCTGAAACTAAGCCAAAGAAAGCTAGCGGGGCAATAGCTGCAGTTGACGGAGGCATTGTAAGCAAATCACTGCATGGGATGGATATTGTTCTGGTAAGATCTGGTGGCGTCTGTTTCACATACGAGGAAGGCAGGATACAATCTGTGATCCACAAGCCTTCAAGGTTTCCTGATTACGAAGCACATGTTTTCGGCAGCATGTCTGAATCTGATTGGAGGATGAAGGCCAACATACTGAGGCAGAAGCTGGAGATAGAGAGATGCCTGGAGATGATTGAAGAAAGGCCTGGCATGCTCCTTCTTGATGGATCTGTTGTGCCTCATCAGGCATACAAGCCAAATCAGGATCAGAAGGGCTGTACGGAGTTGTATGAGGAGCTTATAGGAAGGTACAGGGATTTGTACAAGAAATCGCTTGAATATGGGGTGAGGCTTGTTGGTGTTGTAGAGGACTCCAGAAGCAGGACCTTTTGCGACATGCTCAAGCAGGTATTATCTGGAAAGATAGACTGCTCTGTCCTGGACATGACAAGGGATACAAGCCTTTTGTTCAGCATGCTCAAGAAGGGGGAAAGAACTGTTTTATTCAGCTACTCCAAAGATCCTGCAAACCACCCCACACTTTCTAACCTTCCAGATTATGGAAAGATGATACACAGTTTATACATCAAGACCGCACCACACGACAGGCCATTAAGGCTTGACTTCCTGTCTGAAAACCCTCTAGTAGACAGCCAAGAGATATCATCAGTATTACTCTCAATTTCAGATCACCACTCTTCTTATGGCATTCCAGCTCCTATAATAGAGGCTGATAATATTTCAAAACTTTCAGAGAAGGATGTAGATGACTTCTATTCACAGATAAAAACAATGACAGGCGAGCTCCCTGACATCATGCGTATGAGAAGAGAACAGAGACCGTTCTGATATTTGGTTAGATTTTCTTCTTGGCTATTGATTTCAACTTGTCTATAATGGATTTTACTTCATTTTCTCTAGATTCCATGTACTGAGAATCAATATGGCGACCGTAATACTTGCTGCCTATCCTTTTCTTTCTCAAATCATCTATTAGCCTTATTTCATGCTCGCCAAGTTCTTTATATTTTCGCATGTAATTTATACTTGAAATATGAATTCCCGTGCTCTCGCTTCTTATTTTATATCCATCCAAGGACATTATTGTAGTTATCAGTTCCAAGATAGCTTCATAATTATGCTCTATTATCATGGATGCGAATTTGGTAGGATCTGAATTTTTCATAAGATCTACAGAATCCAATCTAACTTCAACCTTTTCGAGCAGACTCTTTGCCCTTTCTTTGTCCGGAGTCGTTTCTATTACATCGTCCATCAAAACACCTTAAGATATCCCTCCAGTATAATACCATTTATTATATTGTTCCTCAGCTCTTTTGGAAATTTATTGAGACTTTCACTGAAGTGCAAGCTTATGGGTCTTTTTAATTTATTTTCATATTCCTTTAAATCCAAATGTTTCTCTACTGATTCCACAAAAATATCAATATCGCTGCCCATAACATCCTCTCCTCTTGCAGCTGAACCGAAAAGTATGACTGAGCTAGGGGAGCATTTATATGATAAGAACTCAAGAAGCCCAGATTCCCTTATTCTAACTATCATATCCATCTTCTTATAAAACCTGAAAGCTTCATTGTTTCTGTTGGCCCTGTATGTAGCATAAGACCTGCCTTCAGATCTTGTCACAAGAGGGTATCCGTCATCTTCCCTTGATAATTCATCAAGATGCAGTTTTACAGATGTCGGAGCAAGGCCTATATGCCTTGATATCCATCTTATAGTGAATCCTTCTTTCGGCACAGGATCGTCAAAAAACACTTGCAATACTCTCCATCTGCTATAATTTTGTATCATATGTAATATTTATGTATCACATGATATATAAATGTTTCTATACCGCCTCTTCCTCTTCCAAGCGTTTCAATCCGATATTGTCATTATTCTAGCCGCCAAACCTCGCTTCTTTGCTTTTTTCTTGGAAATCCTTTTTTCTATTCTTCCAGTTATAGGACTCCTCAGGCCGACTGTTTTGGTGGATGTATAGTGGCTAATTCTCCCTGTTACTGGATCTCTAACAGCTTTTCTCTGAGTTTTTCTTTTAGGCATTCAAAACCTCACATTTATTTTAGGTAAACTTATATTCAAAGAATTTTTTTGTTTTCGGGTTTTTCTTTTTGTAATTTTTTTCTTTTTATGATGTTTTTTAGTTTTAGGCTTTATTCCCAATTTATTTTGAATTTCTCTTAAACTTCCATTTGATTTTATTCTATTACAAACCTTATGAGATAAAGCTAATTTTACTCCACCTTTAGAATATGCACGTGTATGATCTAATTCCAAATCTGATAATTTTGTTATTTTTTCATGACAAATACTACATGTTCTTCCGTAAATATTTGGTCTCTCCCAAATATATATTCTTTGAGCAGGTGTTAAAGTTTTTCTTTTCTTTTTTTGACTAATCCCAAAATCAATTGGTTTAATTTTTATTGGCTCAAATACATAAAGATTCTTTCTTGTCATTCAATCATTGAAATATTAGACTGTATTATTAAAAAGTTTTGATTGACTAGGAAAGTAGTCCATTTCTTATGTATATACCTTCATCTGATCGTTTAAAAAAAAGAAGAAAAGAAGGGAAATTAATCCCTTTTATTTATATATGGTTTGGTTTATGTGTCGAATGTTAGCGTTCCTTGCATTACCATTGCGGCCAAACTTCGTGTGTCTGCTGCTGTTGTTCCAGCTACTACCAATGCCTTCTGACCAGAACCGAATGCGTCTGCGACTTCCTTTATGATTCCTGTTGTCTTATCCCAGTCGTCACATGCTGGTATGTCTGTGTCAGTCTCTGCAAGTGTTGCTACAAGGCTGTTTGCACAAGGTCCACCTACCAAGATCAAGTCACTTGAAAGTGTTGATGTGCTGACCTCGTTAGCGAACTTTGCAACTGGATTCATTATTTTTACTGCAGTTTCTACTGTTGTGCCGCCCACAGTTGTGCTGAATGTTGGGTCTGAACCTACAGCGAGTGTTGCTGATGACTGGACATCTGGGTAGTAGATTGTCACTGTGTTCTCGTCGCTTGCGTCTCGCACGACAAGTGTTCCGAATCTATCCATCTGTGATGTCTTGTCTGTATCGCTCTTCCATGACACTGCGCTTGACTGTGTTGCTGCTGTAAGTGTTGCAGTGCTCTGTGCCATCTTCACGTTGTCTGTTCCTTCTGTTGTTGTTGGCACGATTATTGCATCTCTTACCTCTGTTCCAGCTGTGTTCTTGCCCTTTTCTTCCAACACGATAACTGTTGGTACGTCGTAACCACCACTGTGTAGTCTTACTGTGCTTCCTGCACTTCCGACTCCCCAGATGGTTGGCGCGCTTGCTACACCAGATGCTACAGTGTATGATACATTCCAAAACAACTGACCTGCTGGGTATGTTTCGTTTCTTACACCGTCAGCATAGGCTGATGTGTTTGTCAGTGTAATTGCGGTTGTTCCCTGTGTTGTTCCTGTCTCGCTGTTGCCTCCTGGAAGGTACACGATGTCGCCCAGTGTGAATGCAGCTGATTTGACCAAGGCTATGTCCTCTCCGTTCTGTCCCTTCAGGTATGGGAATACGGATTTCTGTGTTCCTGTGTCACCAGCACCTGCGCCTGTGCCCCATGTGAACTTAACCTCGTTTGCTGTTGCGTTCACATAGTATGTGTTTCCGTCGATGTATGCTGTTGCCTGTGTGTATCCTGGTGGTGTTACATCCAGGTTTATTGATATTGTCTCACCTGAGAATACATCCTTTATGTCAATCCTTGCGTTTGTTGAGTTGATGTTGCTGATGGATGTTACCTGGAACAGATGTCCAAAGTCTCCCTGAGACAACACGACATAGTCTTTCTTTAATACAGCTTCACCTTCAACGACATGTATCTGGTAGTTGTCAGACGTGTTCAATGCTGGAACGAATGTTGTTGATCCTGTGTTTGTGTCCCAACCGTATTCGATCGTCTTTTCATTTCCCCTGTAGTCAGTCATCTTCAGTGTTGATGTTCGGTCTCCGGTTGTGGCAAGTTGGACCATTGTTCTTGTTGAGTCGTCTAGGTCTGGGTTGAAGCCTCCGAACGCTGTCTTGAAGCCTCCCCACACTGTGTCTGTGAATTTGCTGTCCTTTCCAATGTGGTCGAACTCAGAGTCGTCTGCTGCTACCCATACTTCCAATGTTGACATTGGGTTTCCTGTGATAGCAACGTATGTGTTGTCTATTGGCTCTAAGTCTGTTCCCAGCTTTACTTCCTGTCCGTGTTCCATTGTAACCTTTCCTGAACCGAAGCTCATCTTAGCCTTGTTGATCTTGTTTTCTCCGAAGTAAAAGATGTCTTCTGCGACTACATTCAGACTGTTTACCTTGTATGAATTTCCTTCGGTTACTTCCTTGGAAACTGCTGCGCCTGTTCCCTTTGCTACACTAATAACACCTACAGTTGTACTTGAAACACCCTCCAGGGTGATTGTGTACTCCTGTCCGTCAACTGTCACTGTCTGTGACTCTCCCTCTGTGAATGTCTGTGCGCTTGAGGAATCGAACAAGACAAGCTTTGTTGCTGTTGAACCAGAAGTTATTGTAAACTCCTTTCCGAACAGTTCGATTGTGTTTCCCTCTGTAGCTGTGTTAGCACTGATGTTCAATGCCTTTGTGAATACAACTCTTGTGTTGTAAAGGAAACTGCCTGCTGTTGTTCCGATGTTGACGTATCCTTCTGGGTCTTCAATGTCGCCACCGCTGTTTCCAAACTCTGTTGCTCGGCTACCCAATACGATGTACTGGTCATACTTGTATTCTGTACCATCATCGTCTTGGAATGTGCCCGATTTCAAGATTGTTGGAAGGTCGGTGCTTGTAAGTGTTGTCTTTGTGGCATTCATTGCGTCTGCGTAGAACAACTTACTGTTTGTGGTGTCCAATCCGACACCGTTGGAAA
>JBDRNB010000076.1:0-17645 GCA_043811635.1 Candidatus Aenigmatarchaeota archaeon | reverse complement strand
AGATGCAAAAATATTGATAGTTGATGATTCTAAAGGTGGAAGGGGACTCTATACATATACTTTGGACCAACTCGGCTATACTCATCTAGTTGATGTAGAATCAGGAGAAGATGCAATAGATATGTTAGGTGCAGGTTATCTACCTAAACTAATTTTGATAGATACTGAGATGGGTGATGGTATAAGAGGGCCAGTAGCTTGTAAAAGAATAAGGAATGCAGAGTATGGCAGTCAAATAGGAATAATAGGCATGTCAGTTAATCCAAATTATCAACAACAATGGATGGATGCAGGGGCTGATGATTTCTTTGATAAAAGAATTTTTTCTGAGTCTGAAGAGGTGGATAGAAGAATACAAGCAGTCCTGGCAAAGTACCAGACTGATTAACACAACTTCATCACATCCCCAACCAAGTAGATAGAGCCTGTCACAAGTATTAATTCTCCGTTTTTTTGCAGGGATCTCGCGTGATCAAGGGCTTGCTTGAGATCCTTGATCTTGATGCATTCTGCATCAATTGTTTCAGGATCCACAGCTTTTAGATGACCCTGATCCACATTTGTGTTAGCTGAGTCAGCCATTGTGAATATCAGCTGCTTGTGTTTGGGAAGATGCTTGATCATATCCTTTGCGTCTCTCTTGCCTGTCACGCCAAAAATAATTATCACATCACGTCCTAGAGAGTCCACATATTGTTTCATCTCATCAAGTGCTTCTATGTTATGTGCACCATCTACAAGCAAATTATCTTCCAGGTATTGCAGCCTTCCAAGCCAGTTCACATGCTTCAGCCCATATGTTATGTGATCTTCCCTTATCCCAAGTTCATGCGCAATTGCTGCAGCTATGCCTGCATTCCTCTTCTGGAATTCACCAAGCAGGTTTGTTTCACATGTTTCTTCCACTTCGATCAGTTTGCACCCTCTTTCCGATGCCTTCTTTTTTATGATCTCCAAAACCTCAGGCTTCTGGTGACATGTCACAACAACAGAGTCTGGTTTGATTATTTCTGTCTTGTCATCTGCAATCTCCTCAACTGTTTCACCGAGTATGTGGGTATGATCCAAACCAATTGGCGTCAACACTGAAACAATTGAGTCAGAGATATTTGTTGCGTCAAGCTTTCCACCAAGACCTGTCTCCAGAACCACGTAATCTGTCTTTCCTTTGAAGTACAACAGAGCCATTAAAGTGATATACTCAAAATATGTAAGCTCCATTTCTTTTATCTGCGTAAATATATCAACCACATCATCCTCTGATATCTGTTCATCATTTATCCGTATCCTTTCGCGAAAGTCAATAAGATGTGGAGAAGTAAACAGGCCAGTCCTGAATCCCGCATCCTGAAGAACTGCAGTTATCATGGCAGCTACTGATCCTTTCCCATTTGTGCCAGCCACATGTATGATCTTCATCTCCTTCTCAGGATTGTCAAAAACTTCGAGAGCTTCTTTGATTTGATCCAGGCCTAGTTTCATCCCAAACCTTTTCAGGCTGAAAAGATAGTCAATAACGTCTTGATAGTTCATACTTTGATTTGCGCAAGTTCTCTTGCGAGTTTTAAGGATGGTTCAAGGTTACGCGCAGATACCTGGCATATATTCAAACCAAGAGGCACTGAGATGCTGTTTTCCTTCTTGAACTCTAGAACAGATTTGTAAATATCCTTGATTCGGCTTGTGCAGTATTCTGTCATGTTCCCAGATTGTTTCATCTCTTCTTCTGTTTTTTCAGATATCTCAATTCCCAGCCATTTGAAGAATTCCAGGTCATATTCATCTGCAACAGTTGCGAAGCTCAGGAAGATTCGCGCAGGCTTCATGGATTTCTCCTTGCACATCCTGTCATACTCAAGCAAGACGTTTTTAATCTTGTCTTCCTCCAGAAGTATCTGCGTTGTGAAAAAGGAGCATCCGGCTTCAGTCTTCCCAACCATCCTGTCTATCTCTTCAGGCCTGTGTGGTATGCAGATGTTTCCAACATTCACTCCCATCTCTGATGCAATCTTATTCGCCTCGCCTACATTGGGTCCGGGGTACGTGTTGTGAGGGTTTGCAACTCCCACAAGGACTATGTTTTGTATCCCATACTTGTTCTTTACCTTCTTAATAAAACGAATAAAAGCGTCCTTACTTTCAAAGTGTCCAACAACACTGTTTATTATGATGTTCTTTCCAGTGCCTTGGTGAAGCTTCTGGCTCAATGGAGCAACATCAACAGATTTGTAGAAGGGTCTGCCTTCATAATTCTCCTCTGTTATCTCTGGCGCATTTATCAGATCAATATAATCAGAGTCCTTTATCTTGGATATTATAGTCTCAATTGAATTCTGAATTGTTTCAGGGTTTGACCTTCTTGCAGGTACCTTGATCTCATAACTTACAAGGATTCTTTCATCATTCTTCATGTCCATAACTAATATTGCTGCCTCACCTGATTTGCAGCCTCAACCATGTTTTTTAGTTTTGGTAGGTATGATTTAAATGGATCCAGCTGCCTTCCTCCACAGTCTGGGAATGGATGCACATATTCAGGATCCTTCAAGAACTTGATGGATGCTTCAAGACGGGCCTTCTGAAGCTCAACTGATTCTACCTTTGGATTATGGATGTCAAATAAACCAACACCAATCTTGCGGCCGTCATTATATTCTCCGAAGTGTCTCAGGAACTCATAACCAGGCCTGTCGCCTGTGACATTCCACGTGTCCCCGTTTGAGAGTTCAAGTGTGAATAGCTTGCAGTTCTTCGCCTCAAGTATGTCTGGGAATATCTCATTTGTGTAGTCGCCGAAACACATGTGTATGTAGAAGTCTGCGTCAAGGCCCTTTGTTGCAACATTGAATGCCTCTGCACATAGCTTTGCACCAAGCTGGTGAACCTGGGGCTCATCTATCTGTATGAGTCTGACTCCGCGCTTGATAAGATCAATAATATTAGGCCGTATCACATACTCTGCATAATCCAAAACTGCCTCTCTTATGTCCTTGTAATACTCATTCAGAGACCAAAACACCTGCGTGAGCGGGCCTGAGAATGCAAATTTTATTATATCATCCTGTCCCATGTATTTTCTAGCGACATCAATCTCATCATTCGGAAACATGCCTTTCAATCCAATCTTTCCTGTGATTATACCTGATTCCCATATTCTATTGTCGAATGCTCTGTTGTATTCACCTGAAAGATCTATTCCTTCCACTTGGTGTATTTCGTATTTGTACATGTCTCCGCTGACAAGCCTCCACTCCCCGCTTGGTGAGAATATTCTCAGGCCTGCTGCCTTGAAGTATGCCACAGGGAATCTCAAGGACTCTATGAGAGTCTCTCTTCTCCAGTCACCTGTTCCAGGATTCTTGATCAATTCAATCAGCCTGCTCAACTCACTTACCTCAACCCCAGTCTCTGTAGCCCATACATTAATTGCCTTCAGTGCACTTTCTGATTTCTCCTGCGTGAATGGCGCTTTTCCATGAAGACTCTGAACCCATCCAGGTATCCTCAGGCTTCCTACCTCCATTGGCTCCAGCAATCTAATCTCTGAACTCATGTCAAACCTCCAAGCAACCTTTTTGCCCGTGCTATTGCCTCAAGCTTCTTGTCAGCAACTGCCCTGGGAACTATAACTTCATCAGTGCTGAATGTGACGCCTAGTTGAGTTTCTGTCTTGTCTCTGACAAGGTTGACAACATCCACAATCCATTCCCCTGTTTCCAGTCCTTTATCAGGCGTGAAGCCGCCATTCCTTCCATTGACACATCCCAGTACAAGTGTTTTCTGGATGTCATATCCAAACATGAAGATATGGTCTTCCACAATCTTTTCAGCCTCTGGTATGATATTGAAATAATCCCTTGCACGCATGTCCACTGTGATGCCTTTCACGGGGAACTCAAGCAGGTCCTTCCATACATGTCTTATGGGGTTGAATGGGGCACTCAGGTTTGTCTCAGCGTCCAGCCTGTTTGTAATCGTTCCTATACATGACTTCAGGTGCTCTATAACATCCTTTTCTGGTGTCTTTTCTGTGAGCATGGGCTCTGCTATCTCTATTAAACTAGCCTTCACGCCTTTCAGGCTGTTTGCAAGCGCCTGTGAATATGAGCTCATCACATCCTCAAGCCTGTCTTTTGTAACTGCGAGGTTTGCAAATGTATATGGTCCGTAAACCTTGAGTGATCTCTTCTCCACGTCGAGCATCATAAATTTACTAAGATCTGTATTTGCAAGATCTTCAAGTCTATCAAGCTTCGGTCTTCTTATGAATGTGTTTGTGTCAGACTTGCGCATCATCTCCAGGTTCTCTTCCTCAACATCCTTGTTTGAAAGTGCGAATGGCCTTGCATAATCCATCCACATGAACTGGCCGTCTGATATGTAATCAAGGCCGAGCTCCGTTTGTTTGGCAACAAACCTCTGTGAGTCAGCCTCCTTTATTTGAAATAGCTCCTCCCTGGTTATTGCTTTCCTTCCCCACTTACGTGCTGCCAGTGAGTGGTTTCTAGAATATGGGTATATCCCTGTTACATAAGCTAATATTCGTGTCATTGGAATACAGTTTGTGTTCAAAGTATTAAATATTAGCTGACAATAATATTCCTAAAAGAATATAAATCTTTGTTTTAATTCCTTACTAATGTTGCCAGAAATCATAGATCTAGCGAATAGAAGAAAATCACTTGGCCTGAAGCAGAAAGAGCTAGCCAAGGCTTCGGGTGTGAGCCAGTCTTTTATAGCTAAGCTTGAGTCAGGAAAGATAAATCCCTCTTATGACAGGGTGAAGGCCATAGTTGAAGTGTTGGAGAGAAAGGAACATGAGAAACAACCCTCAGCAAAACAAATCATGCAGAAGAGGATCATAAGCGTAGATGGGAATGACATGGTCTCGAATGCAATTGTACTTATGAAGAAGTATGGCATATCTCAGCTTCCAGTGATACAGAAGGAGATAGCGGTTGGAAGCATAAGCGATAGAACAATACTTGACATGATCTCTGATAAAGGTGACATCAAGGATGTTTCAGAAATGGTTGTGGCAGAGGTGATGGACAACTCATTTCCCACAGTGCCTGAAGACACTCCAATATCCACAGTAAGACTGCTTCTCAAGCACAACCTTTCCGTGCTCGTGACACATAAAGGCAGGCTTGTCGGTATAATCTCAAAAGCAGATGTGATAAATATAAAACGATGATTAAACAATGCTGTTGAAGAATATTGTCCAGCTCACGAACCAGAAGAATATGTATATCACCACACCGTTGCCGAACCACCAGCTAATTCCCCTCTTGCCGACAACTCTTTCCATGGCTACACCTAGCACAATCATGACAACGATTGCAAGTGGGAATGCGTACCAGAATGTTCCCAAAAAGAGTGAAAGCCAGCCAACTATCACTGCAACAACTGTGTGAACAATCACAGAAATCCTAGCATCTCTCAAATCTTTATCCATTTAAATCAACCCTATTTCTTGGCCTTATGCCTCATCTTTTTCCTTCTCTTCTTAAGCTTGTGCTTCTTCATCTTGGCTCGCTTGCGCTTCCTACCACACGGAATGATAATCACCCTTGTTTTCTATAACGTTCTCTATCGTATATTCTTTTCCTTTGTTTAATTTCAGGTCTTTTATTATATGCTATTTGTTTTATAAGTACTTTCTCTCTATTCTCAGAGTAGTATCTTTTACGTCTTGTCTTGATTTTGTCTATATTTTTGGAATAATATATTTTCCTTTGCTTGCTCATTTTTTGTTTATTTCTTTTTGCATACTCTCTACATCTATTGAGTATTCTTTCCTTGTTTTTTCTATAATATACTTGTTTTGTCAGACTCTCTCTCTCTTTTATTTCAGGTTTTTTTCTATAAGTATTCTGTCTAGAAAGTATCCTTCTCTTGTTTTTCAGATAATATTTTTGTTTGCTTATAGACTCTCTTCTCAGTGCTTTTTCTATTCGTTCCTTGTTTTCTTCCCATAAATGCCCTAGTTTATACCTCATTGAAGGAGGAATATAGTCCTTTATTAGATATAAGAACTTTGCAGACTCTTTCACATTAAATTCAATATAATAACTACCAGTCTTTCTTCTAGTTATTTTACAGTTTAAGTTCCATTCTTCTTTAAACCACTCTTGAATGAGTTTTTGCTCATTATATGAAAACGAATCTGTCAGTATCCTTACATTCTTTTTTAGAAAATGGTAATTTCCATCATCACAATACCATACAGCAATACCGAGTTCATTTAATTGGTTCAAAATCTCACGACTGACCACCTTTATTCCATTTGGATAGAATAATTCTCTTAAATCTAAAAACAAATCTGAAGATCTTGTACTCACTCTTATCTTTTCGTAATATTTTTGTTGCGTTTTCTCAAATTGCTTATACTTAATTAATCTAGATACAAAATGAGTAAAACAAATCATGTTCTTCCATATGAGATAACCTTCTTGTTTAGAGGAGTGGGTTTCTCTATAATAAGCTGATTTCTTGGTCTTAGAGGAATATGATAATGTTCCATCTCCTAACAAACTTCCCAATAGAATCTGCTTGGAATTTTCATCTATTTTTACTTTCATTAGTATATATTTGGTTAAAATAGTTTATAAGCTTGCTGGGTTTAAATTACGAAAGTGGGTGCAGTAATCCTATTTATTATTTATTATCACCCATAAAACATGAACGTGAGAGAGGATGCTCTGGAAGGCATAGGTTTATCCAAGAATGAGAGCAAGGTGTACCTAACCATACTGGAATTAGGATCTGCTTCTGCTGGTGAGATAACCAAGGATTCAGGAGTTCATAGGAGAAATGTTTATGATACTATTGAGAGACTGATGAAGAAAGGCCTTGTTGGACACACAACAACAAACGGAGTGAAACATTTTGAGGTACCTGACCCCAAATATCTGTTCAATCTCATCAACAAACAAAAAGAGGATATACAGAAGAAGGAGAGGCTCCTCAGTACAATTATACCAGAGCTGCTTGTTACAAAGAATCATAAAGAGAGAAGCGATGTCAAGGTGTTCAGGGGTCCTGAAAGCAGGAAGATTATTTTTGAAGACATCCTGAATTCAGCAAAGGAGAACTGCGTGCTTGGCGCTCATATGCCATCAAAGATATCCAAGGCGCATGTCAAGAAGTGGCACAGAAGAAGAATATCGCAGGGAATAAGGGACAGATTCATCTACAACAAGCCTGATGCGTACTCAGATGAGCTTCTTGAATTGCCGTTGACTGAGGTTAGATTCATGCCAGAGGAGATAGAGACGAACACTGCTATCAACATATATGGGAACAAGGTTGGCATGATGCTATGGTCAAACGGACAGCCTATATCCATCCTGATAGATAATGAGAAGGTTGCAAAGGACTTCAGGATATACTTCGATGTCCTCTGGAAAAAATCAAGGAAGTAGTGTGTTACCCCACCACCACATAGATATTAATTATTTACTATCATTCTATGAAATATGACACATTTCGCAGACGATTTAATGGGGGCAGTGAGGGAGAAGAAAAGCGTTGTCTGTGCTGGTTTTGATGTAACACCTGAAAGGATACCTGCGTATATAGCAGAGATTGCTTACAAATCAAAAATAGGAAAATATGATGATTTATCCAATGTTCCAGACGCTTTTATGGTAGATGCTACTGTAGAAGCCATTTACATATACAATGTGGAGCTTATTAGAGCATTGCATGATGTGGTTCCTGTAATAAAACCAAACATGGCTTTTTATGAAACCTTTGGCCCAAAGGGACTTGAGGTACTGCAAAGAGTTGTTAATCATGCCAGGTCAAAAGGTCTTCAAGTAATACTAGATGGAAAAAGAAATGATATAGGACCTACAGCTAAGAGATACGCAGACGAAGTTGTTGGTGAGACAGCACTGCTTGATAGAGAAGAACGTGAAACAACCACAACAGTATTTGATGGAGATGCGACAACATTAAATCCTTACTTGGGCATTGATGGTGTACAACCATTCCTGGATTATGTGGACAATGGAAAGGGAGTTTTTGTTCTTGCCAGGACATCAAACAAGTCAGCAGCTGACATGCAAGACAGATTGGTTGATCTTAATCCAGGAGAGATTGAGTTTATAGACAAAAGATTAAAAGACTCCAAGCTTTCTTTGATGAATCTTCCAGTAATGGAAAGGAAAAAAGAAGCTCATCCAGAAGCAGATTTAGAAGGAAAAGCCCCACTTTATGTTGTAGCTGGAAAATTAATAGATCAATGGGGAGAACCGTACATAGGACAAAGTGGCTATTCCTCTGTAGGCGCGGTTGTTGGAGCAACCTATCCTATTGAGGCCAGTGTTTTAAGAAAGTTAATGAAGTATTCAGTATTTTTGCTTCCAGGTTATGGTGCACAAGGTGGAGGACCAGAAGGAGCAGCAGAAGGATTTGATGAAAATGGTATGGGAGCTGTTGTTAATAATTCCCGCGCTCTTTACGCTGCCTGGATGACTGATAGATACAAAAATGATTTCCCACCAGAAAAGTTCGCAGATGCTGCAAGACAGGCAGCAATTGATATGAGAGACGAGATAAACACTGCTCTGGAGAAAGCAGGCAAAGTATATTGGGAGTGAGATTATGACATTTGATCAAGAATCATACCATGATTTTGTGCTGAAGTATAGAAGCCCTGACGGAAAGGATGTTGTAGGATTCTTCCCAGATAAAAGAACACTTGTGTCAGGAAGAGAATCTTTCTGGTACTGGAATGGAAGGATTCTCCTAGATTACAAAGAACCAATGGACACCTTAGCACATCATATTTTGAATTACTGTGATGAACATGGAATAACACCAGATTACTTTGTTAATGTTCCTGAAGGAGTTAACAAACTAACTGATTACTTGAATGCTATGATCGGCGGAAAACAGGTTCAGATGAGAGCAAAACCAAAAACACATGGAGATCCAAGAGATGCTAACTTCCTTGGACCTGTGATACAAGGTGACAGGGTAGTACTTCTAGAGGATGTGACAACTACTGGAGGGTCTCTTATTGGAGTCCTAGAAAAATTATACGAATCTGAATTAAACATCTTAGGCACATTATGTGAATGTAATAGAATGGAATTGGCTGCGAGGGGGAGAGGTGCAGAAAGAGAAGATTTTGATATTGGTGTTAATGAGTATGTTACTTCCATTAGAGATAAGGGAACTCAGCATCATGCTTTAACAGATGCAACAAAGATTCTTCCAGTAGCATTTAAATTGTGGACACCTCCAGAAGGTGTGAGAAAGGCGGATATAGCCCAAGGTTTATATGAAGAATACCAGGATCATGGTATTGTTGATATAGATTTGAGAAAAACAGGTCAATCACTTCCATCTTAAATTACTTTGCTTCTAATTTCTACTTAATATGTCATTAGATCCATTCAAGATTGGTGATTATGTAATTGAATACCCATTCACAATATCCTCTGGAATTGGCACCACAACAGCTCCTACCACTTCTTTGCTCTTGGAAAGGATAAAACAGTTAGGTTTTGCAACATCAAAAAGCTTAGGGATAGAAAGAAGAGAAGGCAATCAACCTCCCATCTTGGTTCAGATAGCTGATGGAACATACCTGAATGCTGTTGGACTGTCAAATCCTGGTTATGAAGAATTCGCAGAGGAGCTACGAGAAACACATATTCCAAAAGGCAAGTATCTCATGCAATCTTTTTTTGGTAAGGATCGTGAAGAGTTTGTCACAATTGCTAGGGGATTGGCCCGCTATGCTGACTTTTTTGAGCTTAATTGTTCATGCCCACATGTAGAAGGATTTGGAAGAGACATGCCTAGATATATTGAAACCGTAAGAGGTGCAACACGAGGTGTAAAGAATATTGGTAAACCAACCTTTGTAAAACTCGCACCAACAGAGAACATATCTGAGATGGCAATGGTTGCTGTTGAAGCTGGAGCAGATGGATTAGTAGCTATAAACACCGAGGGACCATATGAGAACCCTATACTAACTAACAGGAAAGGCGGAAGGTCAGGTCGTGGTATAAGGGACATAGGATTGGAGTGTGTACGTAAAATTAGGGCAGTTACTGATGTTCCTCTGGTAGTAACAGGTGGTATAAGCACTGCTGATGATGTCAGAATGTATCAAGACGCTGCTAGAAAGAATGTTGCTTTCGGTATTGGTTCTGTATGTGGAGGAATGAGTACAGACCAGCTAGTATATTATTTCAATGCACTAGAAAGTGATTTGGAACATGGAACCAACTATACTGCAGAACTGCTTGTAGACTGGACAATGAGACGCACGCCGTATAAAATAAGAAAAATTCAGCAAGTTGCTGATGACCTGAAGGTATTTTATTTTGATGGAGATCTTGAATCAGAGCCTGGACAGTTTGTGTTCACGCAAATACCAGAACATGAAGAGAAGCCGTTCTCTATAGCAGATGATTCTCCATTCACGATTGCTGTAAGGAGAATAAATAATCCTGAGAGGCCAAATAACTTCACCTCAAGGCTATTTGAGGCTGGAGTTGGCGATGAGATTTATGTGAGAGGCCCTTACGGAAGAGGGTTTGAATTGTATGATAATTCCGTCTTGGTTGGTGGTGGAACAGGCGCTGCACCTCTGAACTTCTTAGCAAAGAGAATGGACAATCCTCTTGTTTTTCTAGGAGGTAAAACACGCGATCAATTATTATTTCTCAATGATTCTGTAAAACCAGGCGATGTTATTGCCACTACAGAAGATGGTTCATATGGAACAAAAGGATTGGTTACTGATGCTTTAATGAGTGCTGGTAAAAGTGGGCTTTTAAATGGTGCAACATTCTACAACTGCGGACCTGAAGGAATGATGGTCGCTGCAGCAGAGTTAGAAAAGGAATATACACATCCTAGTAGGATTCAGGTCGCTGTAGAGAGATACATGAAATGTGGTGTAGGCATCTGCGATTCTTGTGAGATTAATGGTTACAGATCATGTGTAGATGGCCCTGTGTTCTACTTACAAGAAGTTGACAATGCACTAGGCGTATATTCAAGAGACATGAGCGGTGCAAGAATAGAACTCTAGCGCTTCCTCTTCTTGACCAGATGAATGTCAGCATCTATCACAGTCTTTCTTCCAGCGTGGCGTGCCAGATCTGAGGCCTCTCTTCCGATATCCATTCCAATCTCTTCCAAGAAATCCACGAATGCCTTTGTGGCAGATTTGGATACTCTCTTTGCTCCAGATTCCTTCAGGAGCTTCTCAAAAGGTGCTAATGGTATGCTTCCCATAAAATCTCCCCTTGCTTTAATTATGTTATAAAAACTTTATAAAACTTGTATGTGCTTTTCCTCTGATTTAACTTATCCGGGAGGCGAATAAAAAGTTTTCAGCCATTTTCACATGAAAACAAGCTATTTCAAAGGGAGAAATCAAGCTGAGAACATATATAAACACTCAAAATAAAATAGAATACAAGGGAGGTCGTTTACATGGTTCAAGGATATTGTGTAAAGTGCAAGAAAAAGCAAGATATTAAAAATCCTGAAAAAGTAAAATTAAAGAACGGAAAGCCCGCAACAAAAGGTACATGCCCAAAGTGCGGAACAAAGATGTTCAGAATTGGTGGCTAGACCACCATTAATATTCCATCCGTCTCTGAAAAAACATGACGAGATGGTCTCCTTCTTATTTTTAATTTTATCAAAAAATACATATGCCTCTTTTGCTTGAAATTAGTATCTACTCTTGAGTAGCATAAGTATTTAAAGTTAATTGGTAGTGTATAATATGTGATCCCCCTCATGCATCATCATACTCACCAAATAATCAATTCACGAATTACACAGAATCCGGAAATTCGTCCAGATTCGAAGAACTCTCAAGAGTATACAGAGGAATCAAAACCCAATATTATATTGGGTTGGTTTAAACAGCTTGAGCTCTAGAGGTTCTGGTTTCTGAGCATGAATCTCTTACTAATTCTGTGTCTACTGTACAATCTATGGTAGACTTTTGTGTCTTTGATGAGATGAAGCAGAAAACCCAATTCTGACAGGAGGAATGTTCATGAGTAACAACAGGTTTTGATTCAAACCTGAAAAACGAATCCTGTGTCACCGTCAGTTTCGGTGAGAGTGAGAATGCGTGTGAAAACGCGAGAAAGTGAAAATGTGAAACGAGGTAAACAACGATGTTGGATTACAATTCCAGAGTCGTACTGGCAGCCGATGTATTTGGTCTGCCAAAGGAGAAGGTCTTTGAAATTCTCAATGGCAAGTTCGGAATCACCGAACAAAACGGAGTGAGTCTTCTCACAGATCCGACTGCATTCAAAGAAGGCCAGTGTCGACAGGCCTTTTGCGAAGACGAAAGCGGTCCGAAAATAGGCCTGGCAGTCTTCAACAGGGGGTTCCATCTCCTGACACAGCCTGAGAAGCCTAGTGATGAACCTGCAGCGGAAGATACCGAGGAGAAGAGCTTCCTCGATAAACTCGGACTGGGAGACAAGAGTGACCAGCTGATGCTATGGCTAGCAGGCGGTGGTGGAAGCCTGGCCGATCTGATCAATCCGATCGAACTTATTTCCCACTATCGGCCAAATGAGCCGAGGAATCCGGTAACCCAGATTATGAAGAAGGCATTCGGCAACAAGCCGGTCATTGCCTTCAAGCCCGGCACTGCCGAGGTCGCGGTCGCGGAGACCAAGCAGTATATCACCGAACTCGACCAGGGTCATGATGAAAAGGACGCCATCATGGTTGATGGGACAAAGGTCAGGCTTATGCCTGTCGGTGTCCTGCCTTTCAACTATGTCGATGCCTGCCCGCTCCATGGCGAGTCGCTCCGTAGCGGAGTATGTGATCAGACTGACACCGATTTCAATGGTGTGGATACGAGGACTCGCCAGCTGATCGCGGTTATCTCCCATCGGAATGAGGCGCCGAACGATCTTCAGGGTCTGATGACGTTCATTGATACGGCCAAAAAGGGATTTGATGCCCTGGCGGCGATTTTCAAGAACGCTGCCATGGACTTCGCCGAACTCAGTGCCGCGGACAACCTGCCGAAGCTGAAGGTTCAGTTGCGGCCGTCGAAGAAGTTGGCAACACCGTTCCATGACGACGATGCCAAGTTCCACCCGTTCGGTCAGAATTCACCCCTCAGCCAGTTCTAGGAGATGACCATGATGACACTCACTAGAGTTTTTGCGACTGATGTTGAAGGCAGTGTTACGGTGATGGAACACAACGGCTGCAAGGCGAGTCTTATGAGGGCTCAAATGTTAGTTGATACTGGTGCGGTTCATGGACTACCGCATGGTGAAGCCATACCAGTGTTCCACATCGATCAACTGCCTGGCTGCCCTGAAAATTGGGCTCGGGACCTGGTGTTTACATATGTCCTGTGGCAACTGACTGGAGACTGTGGTTCAACTGGACCAGGAATGCCCATTACACTGCAATTGTTCCTTCAGTCAAGGGTTGTTCGCCTATGACCGGGCTCCAAATCAAGTCCATGAAAATGGAACAGTATAGGATACAATGTCCTGTTCATGGAATTCCGTTCCAAGGTGAACGCCTATGCCCGAAGTGCAACTTCGTGTGGCAGCCGCAGAACTACGTGACCACACCAGACACGCTTTGGTGGGATGGATTTGCAGATCCCGAAGGTAATGTGCGGCAGTTCTTCTTCACATCAGATATGGCGCGAAGCATGCCAGAACATCTGATAGGTGAAGACAACACCGTGCCAGCCTTTGGATTTTCATTCTTCCATCCTGTGAATCCTCTACCTCCCAGACATGTAACTCGCGGAGGTGGTGATAAGTCTGTATATTTGGGCTTCGATGATGATAAACCGTCACATATCTTCCGTTCAATTAGTATGACCAAAGGAATAACAGAGCCGAAAGTGGGAGTTGGAGCTGGTGCCAGGATTAGGCAGAAGCTGACTCTTGACAACCATCCCCTCGACTACTACAGGCCTGATCCTGTTGGCAGGATAATCCTCTGGTTCGTCTTCGAGGAACAGTTCAGAAAGATTGTTTCTGTTGGAGTCAGGAATTTGAAAGGTGATAATGACGGCTTCATGAGAGGCGGACCCACAGGACAGTCCAAAGGGTAAGTGTGTTGTCGATTCAACGCCCCTGAGAAATCGGGGGCGTTGTCTTCTCTTTTAGAAGCAGACATCTGTTTCTACAAGAAAAGATAACATGTTGACTTGATAACGGAGGGTGATCATGAATTGGTTCACAGAGTTGTACAGCTTTGCAGTTGAGAACAACTCACTTACTGATTTTCTTTGGGCTCTAGGATTCTTCGTTTCTGTTGCTGTGATACTTGCTGGATTGAAGCACTGGTTTCAATCAAAACTCGAAGCCAGGGTAGATAGCACTGACGCAAAATGGGATGACATGCTTCTAGAGTTTCTGAAGAGCTTTCGTTGGTCTGCATTCATTATAGTTGGATTCTTCATCGGTCTGATTTACCTTGACTTGCCTGAAGTTGTGGAAACTCGCATCAGAACTATAATGCTGGTGATTTTCACTTACTTTGGCTTCAAGCTAGCAGGACTTGTTGTAGATGTCATTACATCATTGATCATAACACCAAAAGGCGATGAGCCTGTGGCAAACCTAGCAGCAAAAAGGAATGCTTCGAGAATTGCGAAGATTCTCATGTTTCTGTTTGCTTTGATGTTTCTTCTTGATAACTTCGGTTTTGATATCACGACCTGGCTGACAGGTCTTGGTATAGGCGGTGTTGCAATTGCACTTGCGTTTAAGAACATCCTGAGTGATCTGATCAGTTTCTTTTCTATTCTAGGAGGAAAAGAGATTGAGATTGGAGATTACATCAAGATTGATTCTGATATCGCCGGGAATGTCGAGCGCATGGGTTTCAAGCACATAATCCTTCGGGCACTTAGTGGAGAAAGGATTGTAGTACCGAACAAGATCCTGACAGAAAATGCGTTTCGAAATTTCTCGAGAAAAACTGAACCATTTGAAGCATTCGAGATTTGTATCTCGATTGACATGAAAGGTAAAGACCGCAGGAAAGCCAAAGAAATCATCAGGCAAGCTATAGATAGTACATCAAACGTGGAATTCAAAAGATGCTACTTCAAGAAAATCGGTGCTTATGGATATATCTACGAAGTCGCCTATCAGTTGAAAACCACAAGCTTTGATGATTTGGTTGAGGCCCGAGACATAATCAACGAGAATATAATAACCGGGTTTGATGCAGAAGGGATTGTGATGTCCTTTCCGGCTCAAACCGTTAACATATATAGAAGTTAATCTCAAAACCTTTCAGAGAAAGGAGACAACAACTGATGGGAAACAAGCTCACCTTTTAGGAGGAGGAGTAGTTAATGTGAATAAACCTTACATCCCAAAAGATTGGGCCGTTGCGAAAGTGACATATGGTCCCAGGGATCCAGCCAAATGTCCTCATGGACCTTGGACTTTCACAAGAGTGATAAAGTCCAGTTCAGGGTGGTTGAACCCTGATGAATCGGTGTCATTTAATTTCAATGACTCAACACATCCTGCACAAAAAAATGTGAAGGATCCTGAAGCAGTTGCCTGGAAATCTAAAGAGCCTCCAAGGAGAAGCCTCATTGTAGTTCTGGGTGACATTGACACTGTAGCTGGAGGCCGTGCTGCAGGATTTGCAACCAAATTGTCAGCGGACTACCAGGAGATTCCGGATATAGGCCTCACAGATGAGGAAAGGAGACAGTTGAAAGAAAGTGCTCGAAATAAAAGATGAGCTCTTTCCATACTTTCATATTTTATACGCCAATAGTGGCATCATATCGTATACTTTATACGAACAACTATTATCGGAGGAATTCGAAAATGTTCAATAGACTGAGAAAACTGGTCTTCGCAGAAGAACAGGAAAAACCAGCTTCCGATCAGGTACCACAAGCATCGGCAGCTGCTAGACCATCGGAGACCGCCAGCGTGGCTACATCTACTTCATCTGATAAATCTGGTAGTGAGATTGTCAATCAGATTCTCGATGAGCTTCGTAGTGATGTTGATCAGCGGTCGTCAGCTGGTTATGAGGCCTTTACGACCAACATGACTGCTCTGGATGGTGTCGTGCCGGACAAGAAAAACCGAATCCGGGCTGCTCTCAAAACCGCCAGGGTCAACGAGAAGTCGGTCACGGTTCCTGATCTGATAGCTGCGGTCGAACAGCGCCTTGCCATTCTTGTGGGTGAAGAGGATGAATTCAAATCGTCCATGGATAGAACTCACAATGAGGAAGTCTCATCCCGCGAGAATCAGATCACTGATATCCGTACGCGAATCACCAAGAAGCGTGAGGAGATCGCTAACCTCGAAGTTGAGGAAAAGCGGATCAGTGGAGAAAAACTCGCCGCCACCCAGAAGATTGAAACCGGCCGTGCCCGTTTCAGGATTGCGGCGGATGCTCTTCGTGGCGAGATCAACCAGGAACTTCAGGACGTCAGTGAGCTTGTCGGCAACCCGTCAGCTGCGACTGACTAAGGAGATATGATGGAAAATACCTTAGCAACACTTAGCAAGGCGATTCCCAGGAAAGCTTTCTGGGAGAAGCCAGAAGGTAAGTTTGCCAAATGGGTTGTGGTTCCGCTGCTTATTATTGCAGGCGGTACCCTTCTCTACAAGGCACTTCCTTACATTATCACACTCCTGGAGAATACTCTCTACGCCATCTTCCTTATTGCAGTACTTGCCGTCATATTCATACTTGCCTTCAGTAAGAAAGTTCAGTTGGCTATCGAATATTATTTCCAGGCCATAATCAGACTTGTACTGGGTTTGATCGTGACGCTGGATCCAATCGGCATTCTGGAAGGCAACAAGGGCAAGTTCAAGAGGCGCCAGAAGATCCTCCGGGACAACAAAGGCAAGCTCCGAGGTCTCTTGAGGGATTTGCTTGAACGAATCAATCAAGCCAGGGGTGAGAGAACCAAATCGTTACAGCTGGCAAAACAGGCTCTATCAAGAGCGCAAGCTGGCGATAGCAGATACATGCTGACCTTTGAGGCGAAAAGCCGGAAAGCTGCCAGGCGAAAGAGCCGAATACTTTCCTTCCAGGAGATGTATCAGAGACTGGAAGTTCTATTCAGAGCCCTTGAGAAAATCGACAGGGTCGTAGACTTCTATATCGAGGACATCGAAGACCAGGTCGAGGACCTCAAGATCAGATACAGATCAACCAATGCGGCATATTATGCATTCATGGCCGCGAAGGGTGTACTGATGGCCGAAGGTGAAGACGGTCTCATGGTAGAACTGGCGATCGAACGTCTCAACGCCGATTATTCCATGAAGATCGGTCAAATCGAAGACTTTGTTTACATGGCAACTGACATGATAAACACCTTCGATCTGGAGACAATGAGTATCAATGCTGAAGCTCTCGATGAATTTGAACGATGGGAGCGACAGGCTGATACTTTGGTTCTAGGTGAGGAGAAGGTTCGTCTGATCAGAGAAGCTGCTGATCCTAGCGACATCCTGGACATTGACCGGTCTTCACCATCCATCAATCCACCTCCGCCGGATAGACCCTCCAACAAGTACAAGGAGATGTTTTTTCCCAATTAATACCACTTACAGTGGTGGAAAACTGAAATTCTAATGACTGTTATGCAG
>JBDRNB010000075.1:0-8639 GCA_043811635.1 Candidatus Aenigmatarchaeota archaeon | reverse complement strand
CTGCTATCTTTATCTGGCTTTTTGCGCAGTCTATATTTGGATCACCTCTGTCATCAGCCTGCTCTCCAGTTCTGTATGACCTTGATTCTTTTCTTCCGTTGTATGGACAGCATGTGTTCTTGTTGACACCATTACATGATACAATCATGTTGGCCTTGTTTGTTGTTCCCTCAATCAGGTCTCCCACATCCCTTATGTCCTCTATTACGGATGTTGTTGTGTCCCGGAATTCTGTGTTGACCTCCTTGAAGTCCTGCTGGATGCTGTCGAGGTCTGATTTCATGTCATTTATGGTGTTAAGGCAGCTCTTGATCTTCTCGAAACAGCTGACTTCCTGACCTCTGCACCTGTCAGAATCAATATCATGCTGATATGTTGCAATGCATGTGTCCATCTGGATTTCCTTGATCTCTATATCCTTTGTCTTCAGCGAGATCTCGGTGAATGTCTGCAATGCATTACAATATGCTTCAAGTGACTGTTGATATATGCCCCCAATCAGCGCCCCTGCCTGCGCACCTTGTATTATACCTGAAAGTCCGCCAGATAATCCACCAATAAACGCGCCTACTAAGGTAGCTCCTAATGTGATGTAAAGAGATGCCTTGAGTCTGTCTATGCACCACTTTGTCTCATCCAATGCCTCCTGCACTATACGCTTCAGCCCATCAAACTTGTCTGTGAGCCTGCTCTTGGAATCTTCCATGATGTCGTATATGCTTTTGAACTCCTGGCTTACTGTGATCTTGCCCAGATCAGCAGGTAGTGTCTGCGTTATCCTCTTGTTTGTGCCGTTGTTGAAGGCTATCCTTGCATACAATGTGTTCGGATTATACTCGTATGTGTTTATGCCTCCTGCTGCAGTGCATGCAAAAAGTCGTGGGATCCTCAGCTTGCAGACAAGGCTGAAATTACCTAATCCCTCAACAGCCTCCTGCTGGCATGATACCCTTTCAGCATTCGAGCCATTGATCTCTGCAAACACATTCTCAATCCTTATGCCTGATGGAGGATTAAGTATGCGGGCCCTTATATTCACTTCATTATCAACTTCGCAGTTTTTCAGATTCCTGTTGATGTTTTCTATTACAAGCTGTGTGTCTGTGATTATCTGGCATGTGCCGTTTGTATCATAGTTTGGATCAAAATCACAGTATTGATCAATATTACTACATCCACAATCCCTGCAGCAGTGTGCGCCTTCGCCGAGGTTTGTTTCGCACACCCCGTCACCGCAAGTGTATGTTGGTATAACCTTTAAATCATTAAAGGAAAGGCTCAACTCCTTGGCTATCTGCCTTTCACTTAAACTGTTGTTGCTGTACAGCAATGTCACGTTAAGTGTGTTGTCCTTGATCTCTTCATAATCCAGGCTGCATGCAGGCAGAACAGGTATGGTAAGATCACATAGGAATTCACCATTGTATGTAGGCTGTGCACAATCTATTGTCCACCTTCCATGATCAGAATCATGCTCAGGATTTGTTATCACCAGATCTGAAGGAGGATTATTCACACGAGTTGTTATTGTTGCGAAATGCTCGACATCACAGTCAGAGAATGTTGTCAGATCCACATCAACAAGCGAGAGACTCACTTGGTTGTCCAGCTTGCAGCTTCCATATGCATCACAGTACTGTCCTGTAACACTGCAGCCAACATCCTGGCAGCATGTATCTGATGTCTCTCCATCTTCTATCTGATTGTTTCCGCATTCCGCAGCTGGTATTATTATGTCAGCAAAAGAGGCAGTTGTCAATGTTTTGTCCCTAGCTACTGAGCCATCGCGGTATTGCACAGTGACAGTCAAGTTGTTTCTTTTTATTTCGTATCGTGTTTTTGAATTATAACTTTCTATACTAATCGGTATGCTGCATTCGTATGTATAGTCGTTTTCTGGATCAGAACATACAACATTACCTGCCGGACCATCAAAGGATCCACCTGCAAATATTATATCCCCAAATTCATATACCACAGGCTGTAGGGTCATGCCACTTGGAGGATTGTTTATGGGGAAGCTTAGTTTTATAATCTTATTTGAGGCAAAGTCCTCTAAGAATGAATTCTCTACAACTGGTATTCCAAGAGAGATTGAATCAGTTCTGCACGATCTAAGCACAGCATCACAGTATTGACCTGCGTCACATCCACATTCGTAGTCCACTTCTATGTCATTTATATTTGCTGTCACATCCTTGCTGACAAGACTCGCACCATCAGTGAAGCTCACTGTGAGCCTCAGCTCATTGTTCCCACTACCTATTACGTAGGTGCCCTCACCGCATGTTGTGGTTGGAACAAAATTCACAAGGCATTCATACTGGGAAGATCCTTTCAGGTTGCATGTGACAGAGTATTCTATGCCCTGCAGCTTTGCGATGCCATTGAGTGTGCTTTCAGGATTTGATACCCCATTTATCTGTGGTCTGAGTGTGATGGTAATTGGATCACTGCAGTCTTGTACTGTCTCCACTGTCACAGGGGATACGGTCATGCTTATTGAGTCAAGTGACTTACATTCACCTGATTCTATTAGACCATTCACATCACAATATTCTCCTACATCACATCCAGCATCATAACAACAGTTGCTTGACCTCTCCCCCAGATCAGCTTCATGCACATCATTCCCGCATGTGAAAGACGGGTTCAGGTTCAAGGTAATAGGAGAGTATATGTTGGTAGTTTTTGGGAATACCATGGTAAAGTCAGTGCCTATGTCTTCTATCTTGTTGCCTGGAGGAATGACAATGTTTATGACAGGAGGTGTTTCTTCAAACTCTGCAGTTGAACCCATGAATATGTCAAGGCTGGTCGCTGACGTGAAAACAACATTCGATACCCAGCTGAATGGAATCATTTGCTTCCGATTAATGAACTCCTTCACTGAGCCCACAAAATCAAGCGAATCTACATGTACATCAATATTTGTTATCTCAAGCTCCTTTTTGCTGAATTTGTCATAATCAGACCTTATTATGGTGGTGAAGAAGCTGTGCCACACCACGTTTCCATTACCTTCGGATTTAACAAGTATCAGGATGTTCGCTGTTTGTGGGAACGCTGTTTTCTCTGCAACAAGATCCCATGAGAGATCTACATCAACAAATGAATCGAAGTCCAGAGGGCGGTTTCCCACACATTTCCTTGGATCATCTGACTTGCAGAGATAGATATAAACATTCTTTACCCCATATTCGGTATTTGCACTGTTAACTGTTATACCAACCCTTACATTCTTCCACTGTTTGTCGCTTGGGTGGCGAATAATATCTATATCCTTGTAAATAATATTATCTGCGCCAATCTCTACAGTATCCCTCACACTGCCGCCGAATAACAGGTTCACATTTGTTGCATAAACTGCAGGCAGACTTAACATTAAGCAAGTCGCCATAACTGCAAATACTGTAACTAATAATTGTTTCATATGCTGGTCACACATGCCTGCGCCTGTTCAAACTTTGTTCCTGTCACAGGACCTATTCCACAGTTTCTAAGTACATTTGATAGTGAGAGTATCTTTGTCAGCAATTCCTCCCTGTCTGTTATCTGGTCAAGGCCGTATGTTGTTGGGATGTATATGTACAGATTATCATCAGATTTTGTGATTGTGTATGCAGCTGCCATTGCTCCTTCCATTCTGAATTCCTCATCATATGAGATTCCAGACACAAAATAATCACCTATAGGCACATGGGATATTGTGTACACGCTTGCCTCAGTTGATATAGGCTGGTAGGTTGCAGAGTTGTCTTGTGGAGCAAACTCAACCTCCACGACGTCATCAGCCTCTGTGATTCCGCCGAATGGAACAAAGTATCCGTCTGCTTGTTCCACCACTTCAACCTCGTAGAAGAAGAGGTTCAAAACAGGCTTCTTTGCAAGGCTCACTGATATAGGATCTATCTCATTCACAAGCTCCTCATTATATGTGGAATGCATCTGGCTGTAGCTTCCATAATCTGATCTATCCACAGAAAAGGGGCCTGCACCACAAGGAGCTGCAGACTGCAGTCTTCCTGATGCATCAGTAACACCAAGAGGGCATCCCATGAAGCTCACATAAGCATAGTCAACTGGAGCGCCTTCATCCAGAACAGTAACGTCTGCAGTACATAGTGGATTTGAACATACAATCTGCTGATCTGTTGTTTCATATAAATCATCAGACCATGATGCAGGCTGGCTGTCTTTTATGAAAACATCAACTGCAAACTGGAACATGTTGCCTGTCAGATCATCTCTAATTCTGACAACAGCAGGATAATTCAGATAGTATTTCACAAACATTGGCTCGGATTGGCATATGCTTGTGTAAGGTATTGGCTCTGTGTATGATGACACTATGTTAGGGGACATCTGGAATGTGAATGTGTTGAGTTCAAATCCATCAGTCACATGGAACGATATATCCAGATCTGAGTAATCCTTGAGATCAATCTCAGGCACAACATACTTGGGAGAGCTTGATGTCCTGATAACACCAGTAGGATAGTTCTCTGGCATGTACACATGTGCAAGTGTGTCTACTATTGTATTCTCCATCTCAGGCTTCACATCAAACCATGTCTTGTAAACACTCTGGCCACATTCTGTCAGTATAACAACAGACGGCACTGTTCTTGTTGGTCCATCAAAAGGCGAGACCATGATTGAAGCCATGGTGAATGTTTCCAAGAACCTTTCTATCTGTGACTTCCGGACAAATGAATCAGAGAATGAAACAATGCTGCCCAGTCTTGATGGAACCTCAACTGAAAATGCATCTAGTGGATATGGCTTTTCATCCACCCATAAGACAGTGGGCATGTCTACATTCAGTACAATCTTGTCATCAAGCAGATTGACAGTGACCCTGGGTTCTTCAATGGTTATGGTTTGCGTAGACGCTTCTATAATTCCTTCTTTGCTCTCCATCAGGTAGCTTTCCACCCCTGCAGCAAGGTTAGAACCAACATTAGGTATGTCTAATTCTCCTCTGTACTGCCAGTAGGGAACATCTTGTGAATTAATCACAACTGAATTGCTTTGCGGAGAAATGTAACCTCCATGTTTGCTGATATTATCCAGTGTTGCAAGTGCTGCCTCTGAAATAGACAACTTAATTGAGCTCTCAACCAATCTCTTCTGGTTTTCTATACCTGAAACAGGAAGACCTCCGCCTGGAAGCATTTGTGTGACATAAAAAACAACAACAACCAACACTACCACAATTCCCACTATAATTAAGATCTCTGCCTGCCCTTGTCTCATGAGATTACCTGATTTATCTAGATAACTGCGATTATCTAATAGTAATTAATTGTTTTTTGATCTTTTTAAAGTCGGATTATGATTCTGTTACAAAAAGTCTCACATTCAAAATCTCGAAGCCTGAACCAATAAGCTCGTTTTCTGAGGTTCTTTTACCCCTGAATGTTCTTGCCCCAATCTCCTCATCACCTATCTCGAATGTTATGGGCTCTCCAGGCCTGTATACAGGCTGCCAATCCTGCGGCTCAACAAAAAGGTAATGCCTGAAGCTTTTCTTGGCTATGCCTGTTTTATTGTCCAAATAAGATTCAATTGTTTCATACGCCACTTCATAACATGTCTTTCCCGAATCTCCACACTTGAAGTATGTGGATTTAAATCCGCAGTAGAGTGCGTCTGATACAAGACGACAGTTAGGATCTGTGTACCCTGTGTCAGATCTCATCATGGAGAGCAGTAGGTTTGTTGTATACAATTGAGTGTATTCCGTATCCTTCACTGTTCCCACAAATGAGAAAAGGAACAGGATAATAAATCCAACTACCATGATCAGCAAGAATATCATGACAAAACTGGATTGGCCTCTCATCTGTACACACCCACCTTCAGGTTTCCGACAGAAACCTTTTCACTTTCCTGGTTGAATATGTTTACAGGAATGTCGTAGGATGTGCTCTTCCGATCCTTGACGCATATAGACCATCTATTCCCATCAAGCTCTGTTACCTCTGCAAACCATTCTGCACCAAATATCTTTTCAAACGCCTTGCACGCTGTTTTGTTTGCAGCCTTTAGCTTGCTGTCATCGAACATTGCAACATCCTTGACAAATAATGAATCAGTCATCATGGCCTTGGCTATCCCTAGAGCACGCTCGTTCACATCCTTCTGCCCCTCAATTCTAACCTGGCTTACATTCCACCAGCTCAAAAAGACAATAAGGCCCACAATAACTATGACTATGAAAAACAACATGATTATCTTCTCCATAACAGCTGCCTGTCCCTTCATTCGTAATCACATCCGTTCATCACAAGATTTTTGTGAATATGTTTTGATTCCTCAAGCTTTGCAACAAGTGTGCTTTTACTTGTGGTACTTGAAGCCTCAGCTAGCTTGTTTTTCATTTCCCTAAATGCATTTATACATGTCTGCGATGATTCTGTTTCCAGAATCACATCTATTCTTTCTTGTTGCAGGGTGCTTGCAAGCTGCGCAAGTTCCATGAACTTGGCATCCATGTAGTTGTACAGATCCTCACCAGCGACATTGCCGAAAGCATCCTTGTATTCCCATCCTATAAGCAATGCAAGTATATCCAGATTGTTCACATAATCAAATCTCTTTCCTGCAAGGTATGCACCCTTTTGTGCCATGTTTATGCAGAGGCCATCGGATGCAGAGTTGCACGAACCTGAAATTATAACCAATCTATCCTTTTTACCAAGGGTAGCTTCGCATGAATGGAATATCACACCTAAAGCATCGGACACATTGTAATGGAAATAATTACCGTGGCATTCATTTGTTCCGCTGTTTCCGCAAGAATTCTTTTCTGTCAAGGAAGCGCCGCTGCAGAATCCAAACAGAACAGGAGGATTGTAATACAAAGTTGCAGGCAAAGAGTCTACAATATCTCTTGCAAGGTTTCTGGATTGGAGTGTGTTTTCCTCCAATGTGAAAACGACTCTTGTTTCTGGAACAGCCTCAACAACAGAGAATCTCCACCATCCATAATCATAATCCATTCTATCAAGAGCAAGTTCCTCACCAGGGCTTACCAGAAGAGGCATGCGTACCGGAAAGCTTCCAACCGCTGTTTTTGATGTGATAGTTTCATCTTCTGCGTTGAAATAGAAATCCTTCAATCCCTCAAACTCCGCTGCATTTCCAGTGAGATATACATCATTTGACAAATCAAGAAAATCATTTATTGCGTGCGCTTGCAGGGAGCCTCCCTGATATCCCTGAAGCAGGCCTGCATAGTTGAGCAAGAAAACAAGTATCACTATAGCAGCTATCAGACTGAATATCATCTTGAATATCTGCAAAACATTCAACATGGTATATAATTGGTTTTTTTAGTATATCAGGCTTCCTCGATTGAGATGAAGGACCCTTTATTCTCCAGGTACAATTCAGTTGACTTCACACAGAAGTTGCTTGTAGGTTGTATCCTTCGCATAACATATCCATCTTTACCTGTACAGTGTGTGTACCACAAGGTATAGCCATTCTCCTCTACGAGCGTGACATATACAGGGTCAGGCTTCCAGTTTCCTGCAGGGTTTCTTTCAGGGGTGTCTGGATCAACAAAACAGAACTCTGCGTCACCTGGAAGATTCAGATCAAACAGGTCACTTGACCCCTCTGCCTGCAGGTATAAATCACCTACAATTGATTCAAGATCCTTCATCGCCTTTACTGTCTTTGCCTCACTTCCCATACAAGTAAAGTCCTTCATGACATCAGAACCAAACACAAGAACTAGTATAATAACTATGATAGAGAATATCAAGAGAAAGGCCATTCCTACATTCATATTATATACTATATACTCTATACAATATATAATCTTCTTTCTGGATCAACTCTCGTAAAAAGAATACTACTCTATCTCGATTGCGAATGTCTTAGTTCCGTAAAGTGTTCCTGAGTCAATCTTGCAAACACCTGATCCTGTACAAACAGCAGCCCTTATCAAATAGATACCTGATGCACTTCCTGCTGCTGGTTTTATAATGATGTTAACACTCTTTCTTTCATCAGCCTGCAACACCTCTGTAGGGGAATATGTAAGCCAGGCTGCTACATCATCTGAATAGGAACTTACTGTTCTTCCTGCCAGGTTTCCTCCAAGCTGCTCCAGATACAAGTTGATTACATACGTTTGTGAGCTCACGTCATTGTCGTTTCTGATTATGAGTGCGTAAGAACCAGTTTCGCCCTTCTTCCATGTTGTCACAGCTGGTGCTGCTAGGCCAACGGTTGCACCGCTTGATTCTATCTGCTGCAATACGTCTTGTATAGCCTGTTCCTGGACCTTATGTGTGATGTCGCCGAAACCTTGGAACATGTCCTGCAGCCATCCAAGGGATAGGCTAAGCAATACAACTGCAAAAACAACTATTACAATCAGTCCAAGACTCAGTTGAAAAGCACCCTTTTTGTTTGTCATCTAATCACGTGATATAATATAGTTGTTTGAGCTCATTTATAAATCTGCGATTTGGGGGATTTGTTATTATATTGTATAGTATAGTAGTAGAATAGGAATGGAACACTCATGGATAACATAGTGAAACAATCCATGATTGTTTCAGGGCCATTTAGAATCGTTTCACAGCCTATGCATGTATATTCATATTTTTTAATAAAAT
>JBDRNB010000074.1:0-6195 GCA_043811635.1 Candidatus Aenigmatarchaeota archaeon | reverse complement strand
GCCTGTGTATGAAGCATATTCTGTCTTTATTCGGGACGCCAGCTCGCTGTTCTCCTTCTGTATGTACTTTGCGAGGTTTTCCTTCTCAAATCCTGGACCTGCTATGATTATGTGCTGGTATTCTTCCTCCTTCTCCAGCTTCTCAAGTATGGATGAGTGATATTTATCTCTTTCGTCTTCTTTTCCTTTGATCTTCTTGTAGTGTATGGAGCCCTTGAATTCAAGACCTGACTCCTTCATGCTTAGGAAGTCTGCCTGATCCCTGTCAATCATGCACAAGAGTAGCAGTGGCTTCTTAATTCTTGCCTTCTGCAGGCGATCCATTTGGTAGCTTTTCCATCTCTTCTGTATCTTCAGGCTCATGCCTGGATCCACGTCAAGGGTGTGGTAAGATGCAAGCTGTATGTCATCAGGGCCTGAAACAATCTTGCCTGATATTCTCAGCTTGTATGTGTATGTGTGAAACTCAACCCTTTCCACCTTGATGCACAAGGTGACTGGCTTCTTCTCTCCAAGCTCTATTTCATTCCCGCGTTTCACTGAAGTTTTTCTGAGAGTCCTGGCAGTAACCAAATCATCTGGTTCCAGTATCTGGCTCAGATGCCAGAGATCGTCAACTGTATCTGGGACCAGTTTTATTGTTCCTTCCTTCTTGTCGTGGAATGCAATTCTCATAAATACAATTTATACCTGTGCTATATTAAGCTATTTATAGACACCTACACAAAATTAATATAATGAGAAAGGGCTATGATGATTTTATATTATTGCTTGTAATCGTGTTTGTATTACTGATAGCACTGTACCTTATATCCCCATTTCTCGGCTTTCTTGTAGAAGAACCTGAGGCTACTCCAATAGCCAATTTCAGTCTGGGTATAGTTGGTTTTTCTGATGATGCTGCAACAAGACAGGAACCTCTGGGAACATGGTCTGTTGGTGAGTCAAATGGAGAGCAACTGAAGTACATATACACTGCAGGTATTTCTACTGGCTTGTTTGGTGCAAACACTGAGAAACATACAATTGTAGTACCTGGTTGGCTGAAGGATACCATGAGAGGCGTGAGAATTACATTCACTGTAAAGGAAACGAACCAGTACGGAAATCTGAATATCATCTGGAACGGAAAGAATTTCTTTTCAGAGAGGGCATCTGTAAACACACATTCAGTATTCATTGAGAAGGACTTTGTTGTTACAAGCAATGAGCTGGAGATATCAGCTGATGGTCCTGGTGCATTATTCTGGGCAAACACTGCATATGATATTCAAGACGTCATGATTGATCTGGAATACGGACCTTCAAAGCTTGCCTCATTTGATGTGCAGCAAAGCGAGCTAGAGGCATGGAGCAAGGGAAAGATATCATTCTTTGCAACTGGAACAGGAACCCTTACAATCAAGGTGAATGGCATACAGGTCTATCAGGACACTCCTCTGGGCCATGCAGCAGCTGAGTTCATATTCGGGGATGCCCCACTTCATGTTGGAAGGAACATAATCTCATTCTCTGTGGAAGGTGGTGTCATGAACCTTCAGGACACGAAGCTTGAAATATTCCTGCTTTCGAACCAGATCGAGAGGACGCGCACAATAGATCTGAGTGAGGATCAGTTTAAGGAGCTTGAGGCAGGAACCAAGAAAGGCCAGGTCAGATACTATGTGGCAACCATGAACAGGGACGGTGTCCTGACTGTGGAGACAACAACAGGCCTGATCGGGTCAGAGCATCCAAAGCTTGGGTGGAACACAATGGAATTTGGCCCGGGTGCAATGAGAGAAGGCCAGAACATACTGAAGTTCTCAGGCACAGGTAACTGGGAAATCACAGAAGTTAAGGTCTTGTTAGTATAGTATTATATTTTAGCATAAATTTATACAGAGGGAACTAATTATTATTAAGTGATAAGCTTGGTTGAGTGTCCAGTATGTGGTAAAAAATGTATATCCTTCTTTAAGCCAGGATATGGGTTAATGTCAGAAGGTCCTACAGTTTTTGCATGTGAGGATTATCATGGTTTAATAGCACTGACAGACGTAAGGGCATTTGAAGAGGCCAAGGAAGAATACTTTACTTATTTGAGATATAAACAAGCGGGAGAGAGTAAAAAAGGCTACTTCAAGAGGGCTCGAGATATTTTAAGGGATATTGGTTATGCTGGTGTCAAGAGGTATGGTGGAAAGACAAGAGGATATATTGGAAAGACAGGCTACACCGATGATCAGATAAAAAAGATATTCGAATACTGGAATCACGAATTTGAAATGTCACAAAGACGTTTACCTGCCATAAGACGAGAAGTAAAAGGTCAGAGTGGAATAATATTGGAAGCCCGTGAATTGTTTTTTCAAGACAAAAGAAAAGAATCGTCAAAACTACTGCTTCAACATGGATTCACAGGAAGAGATATAGGAAATTTCTTCAATGAATGGTACAAGGAAATGGGAAGTTCATCAAAGCCTATTAAATCACCTATTGAACTGATTGAACATGACAAGAAGTTTTATCCGCCTGTTGTGAAAGAGGATCACCTGCCTGCTATATACAAACCATCTAAACCGCCTAGAGTGTCTCCGTTGCCCGAACCAAATTTTTTGAAAAGGGTAAAGGGCCCGTATAAATGGACAAAATGGTTGAAGCCTGCATTGTTCACAATTATTGGAATGACTGTATCTGCTCTTCTGGGAAGTGTTTGGTTCTTTTTCGCCTTCTTTTTCTGGGCGTTGGATACACTTGTACCTCCACAATCAGCGCTTTTCAAAGGTACAATAAAAGCTGTGAAGAAGAAGTATGACGATAGGATAAAGGAAGCGGAATACCGAGTTAATCGGTATCAAAAGATGATAACAAAATTAGAGAAGTCTCACGATATATGGATGAAAAATACTCAAAACAAGTTTAATGACAATATAAAAAGAATTGATGAAGCAAAGGAAATACCACGAAAAGAGAGACGAGAAGAAATTAAGTTTTTGGCAGAGCAATTAGAAAGAGAATTAAAAAGAATTTCTGCAATAAAAGAAAATAGTGTAAAAGATTTTAACAAGAAAATTGAAAGATACCAAAAACTTGTGACAAACCTGACAAAGAGAAAGGAAGTTGAACTGAAGGCAGAATGGATAGAAAGACAATCTGCGCTTGCCGAGCCATTTAAGAGTACTGCACCTGTTGTTCTGAATGGATTGTTCAGGTTGTGTACTTTATCATTCTTTAGTATTGCATTTCTTACAAGCCCGATACCGCTAGCTCAGCCGGTTGGTATTGTGGTTGCATTCTTGGGATACTTTTCAGCTAAGGCGTGAAATATGGAAGATGAAGAAAGAGAGTATAGAAGGACACCTGCGCAACACGTGGTTGTTGCGTGGAAGGAATGGGTACAGGTAATATTCGCTATTGTGATAGGCATAGAGATGTTTGTGGTGTTTGACTCTTTCTTCCTCATGCTGATAACCCTTGCGTTCTTTTTCTACATACCTCGTGCGCCAAGGGCCAATACGTGGATATTTATTAGCGTTATGATTGTGATTCCTTTCCTGGCATTTGCTAACAGTGCAAGCATGGGCCTTGGATTGGAGATGGGTGAGTCTTTCTATCCATGGGAATGGAACTCTGCAGCGATCATATTCATGGGAATGTGGCTGCTCGCATTTGTCGCAGGCCTGGAAGGCAGTGATATAGAATCCAGGCAGGTTATGGGCCTGATCCTGATATTTACTTCATTCTTCATATTCTCTATAGGCATAGGAACGCAGGAGGTAGGCCAGGCATTCTTCGGCCCGTGGTGGCCGACTGTGTATACTGGAGCTGCGGATCTGTTTGAACCCATGAGCGAGGCCTGGTCGCAACTTCAGCAGACTATGGGTCTTGGCTGGAAGATGTTCACAGATCCGTATGGGTATGCGCAAGGTATAGTATCGGGGAATTATGTAAGAGACCCGACTACGGGTCTTGAAGGTGCGTATGGAGTGGAGATAGAGAGCTTCACATCCACGCCTATCTTTATAGAGGCTCCGTTCAGTCTGAGTATGATAGTGAAGAACAAGGGCGCATTTGAGGCTGATAATGTGCGCGTGGCAATATTCTCTACACAGAAGGGAGCGCGCGAGGAAAGAACAATTGGAGACTATGTTCCTATCCAGGCACTAGGAGATGTGCACATACCATTTGCTCTCGGGGATAGGATACCAGTAGAAGCGTATGGTTTTGATGATACTGATAATACGAATGCATTTGCGTGCAACATGGGAGTCTGCGGCGGAGGACTTTTCGAGGACAATATGGATGATGAGGGCCTTGGGAAGCAGACATTCGATCTTGAGAAGCTTGATTCAAGGCAGTTACTGTTCAAGTCAGACCATGGTGTAAGCTGTGAAACAATACTTGAATACGAACTCACAGACAAGTTCATACCAATCATGGGCATGGTCCAGTACGAGTACAGCATCTATTCAACACTGGACATGAGTATCATGAGCAAGGATGAATGGAACAGACAGATCGCTGATGGCAGCCTTGAGACTCAATACAAGAAGCCATCCAAGCTGACAAATGCTCCTGTGAGGCTTAATATAGATACGCTTGAACAGCCAATAAGGGAGGGAACTCCCTTCTTCATTGGATTGTCCCTCCTGTCTGCACAGGGTGATAATTCAGACGTGACAAATGCGACTGTACGTCTTGAGTATCCTCAGAGTTTCAATCTGCTTACATGTGTTCCACAGGCATCAAGTAGTTTAGGAAATGTTGTAACATGGAACGACTTCAAACCATATGTTCCTGCATACTGCCAGTTCTCTGGCGTGAAGGGACTGGATTCACCATCTGAGACATTCCTTATCAGGGCCAATGCATCATACACATTCAGCAAATGGAAGACGCTGAATACCAAGTTTGAATTTGGTGGGAAGGATTGTGAAGGTGTAACTTCTGGAATAACTGACGTAACAGCTTTGGAGTGCAATCAAATACCTCAGAACTATTGGACTGGTTACAACACATACAAGAATGATATAAAAAGTGCGATCATACAAACAGATTTAAATAACGTTAATATTGTTGATAAAACTGCACTATTGGCTGCATTGATAACACATGAATCTGACTGGGTTACTGATGCAGTAAGCCCATGCGCAGCAGCTGGCCTGACACAGATGGTTCCAGGAACTGCAGAAAGTTATGGGTTGAAAGTGCCTGATTATCCGAAAGTTCCAATTGGTAGTTGTTCATCATGCAAGGCTGATGCGACTAAGTATCCAACAATATCCAACTGCAACAGTTGTATGAGAGAGAATTGTGAGTTTGATAAGACTAAGGATGAGAGGTTTGATCCAAAGAAGGTTATAAGGGCCTCTGCAGCTCATTTAGCTGATCTGTTTGATGAGTGTGGAAATAATCTGCAGCGTGCATTGAATAAATACAACAGTGGAGATTGTAACAAGGAAGCTGATCCAGGCTTCACAAATAATGTGTTAAGGTGGTATGCAACTTGGGTTAAATGCGGAGAATCCGGTGAGGTTGTAGCAGAAGTGCTTTCTCCCGGTGATGAAGGGTATTGTGCAGATCAAGTAAGCAAGACACTAGGTTATTGCAGCTTGGGTGGAGGTGGTTGTAATTCTAATAATGATTGTTGTGGTGTAGATAAGGGTTGTGAAGGTGATTTATTCGATATAGATAATGATGAAAAACTAAGACCACTATTATGCAACAAAGATGTTAACAATGGTGTGTGCTGCCCTGATGACTCAACCACTGTTCAGTGTCAAGCTGGTCACGATATATGGATGACTGGAGAAAGAAATTTGGAAGAAATTATACGAACTATGCAAAGCGTTTAATTACCTTTTGCTTCCCTTTAATTTTTGCTTTGCATCATTTTCTCTCTTTTTCGCGTCAGCTTTCCATCCACTTTGTTCAACCTTTCTTAGTGCTTCTCTTGAATTACGTAAACATGGTTTGCCGTCTTTTCCATCTCCGTATAGCATTAATCTTGTATTGGGTTCAGTTATACCATCTGGAGCAATTTTGCCTCTATCGGTATATTCTGGCATGTCAAATGACAATTTATCTGAAAACTGAATAGATTCTAATGGCACAGTAAGTGATCTAATCTTTACTGTATCAGGAGCTCCATTGGAACCAGGTACTGTTTCACCATTCCCGTATATTGGGTATATATTTCCGAATTGATCATAC
>JBDRNB010000073.1:0-8703 GCA_043811635.1 Candidatus Aenigmatarchaeota archaeon | reverse complement strand
CCGTCTCTAAAACAGTTTTTTCCTGGAAGATAATCCATGGATTTTACGATCTCTGTTCCAGGGACAACAAAATCCCTATTATTTTTTAATAAACTCATTTAATCACCTTTAATTCGTTCTATTTTGACTTTATACTATATATAGTTTTCCTCTTTATAGCCTATTCCTTCTTCATTACCTTTATGTCGGCGGTTCCTGCTGTTATTGCGTTAATCTTCTCATATATGACTGACTGCATGCCTGCAGGTATCTCCACCAGCACAAACCAGTATTCAGACTTCCATTCCTCGCTCTTCACCTTTGATATGGATCTGATTGCAGAGCTGGCCTTGCCTGCATGCTGTATAGGCACCTTTATGGCCACTTCTATCACCTCTATGCTTAGAGGCAGTATTGTTCTCAGCTTGTCTATTATCTGCTCTACCTGGTCATTTGCAGACTTGAATGGGTCTATATTCACATGAACCTCATCCATTGCGTTCAAAATCCTTGTTACAGGATGGGGTATCTTTGTTTTAGGGTCCACAGCCTGCTTGAATATGATATCAGCTATCTGCTTCTTCTTCTCTTCAAGTATGTGTCTTCTCTGTTCTGTTGTCAGTTGCAGCTGCCCGTTTTTGATGATGTTCTCAGCTATCTTGAGCTTGTCTGTTGTTCCGAATGCTTCCTGCAGGTCAGCATCGCTAGCTCTTTCTCCCTTTTTGGAGTCAGTGAATATCTCATTCACTGCAAGTATGTTGTCTATTGATATTGGAGAGCCTTTCTTGTACTCCAATGCCTTGTCAGGATCGACTAGAATCTCGAAGTTTTTGCTGCCCTTTGAAATCCGCGTTATAACTGCCTTATCTAAAGAAACCATAACAATTCCTCTTTTTTTAGAAAACACAATACTAAGCCAAACTTTTCATCTTCTGTGCTGTTATCTTCTCTACGCCATCCTTCTTTACAAGTAGAATGTCAAACATCTCAGGTGTTAGTTTCCTTTTTTCGCCAACTGAAAGTGCCTTTGTCATCAGTTTTATGCCTAGTCTCAAATCCATGCCTTCCTTGTATTCCCTGTTGAGCAAGGATTTTGCCTTTTCTCCTTCCCTTCCTATTGCTTGCGCTTTCCATTGGATCATTGTTCCAGATGGTTCTGTTTCATAGAGCACTGGCCCATTATCATCCACGCCTCCTATCAGAAGGCCAACTCCGTAGGGTCTTACACCTGCGTACTGTGTGACGAGGTGTTTTCTCTCACAAACATACTCTGTAAGTGCTGTTACTGATATTGGTTCTGAATATGTGATTCTATTAACCTGAGCCTTTACCCTAGCTAAATCTACTAATTCTCTTGTATCTGCAATTGAACCGGAACCGACAGCAGCGATATGATCATCTATCACATGCGTTTTCTTGTATGAATCCTGGATTGCCAGTGGTATTGATGGCTTAACTGATCCGAAAAGCACACCATCTTTAAGACTGATTGCTACTGAAGTTGTTCCGCTCTTCACCATTTGTCTTGCGTATTCTACCTGTAGCAAGCGGCCATCAGGCGAGAAAACAACTATTGTTCTGTCGTATGCCATATAGTTTGGCGGTATCGCTTCCATGAAAAATGCTCCTCATATGATATATATGAGTATTCTTGGAGGTATTCTATATAAATCTTCGGTATATTTCTGTTGATGTGGGAAGGTTTAAAAAATTAACTAACAATTAGAAATAACGGTGTTATATGAAATTAACTGAATCAAGATTAAGACTACCCAATAGAAGAGAAATATCTCTATACGGTAGCAGTGGAAATGATGCTCTAGATCAAGCTGCAGTAAATATGTTGCACGAGGTCGGTAGGGAACTTGATTTCAAATATATACTAGATAAGGTAGAATCGGTAGAGGGAACTGTTCCTGGCTCTAATTATTCCAAAAGGCCTCTTGGTAAGGTTGTTGTTGAAGAATATGATGGACAGCTTGATGATTGCAGAATACAGCGTGTCAACATACGTCTTCCATTAGGTGTCAGTGAGCATCCTCATCCTGAAGGAGAGTTTTATCATATTCCGATTGATGGAAGTGGGGGGGTTCTTTTATTGGGAGATGATACTTCCAGAGAGGTGTATCTTCTTATAGGAGATGCTTTTTATCACATTTCTCCAGGAATAGGACATGCTATATACCCACTTACATCATCTCTAGACGGAAGTGGTGCAATGAATGTGGATGTGTTTAAGTTCTCTCCTGAGCTCATAAGAGATTTTGGAGAAGCTCATTGTCTTAAAACGAATC
Source organism: Candidatus Aenigmatarchaeota archaeon (assembly GCA_043811635.1). GTDB lineage: Archaea > Aenigmatarchaeota > Aenigmatarchaeia > QMZP01 > QMZP01 > JBDRNB01. The sequence goes on along the minus strand of JBDRNB010000073.1, from coordinate 6,430 downwards.
TGCCAGAATAATTTCTCCATTTTGATTTTGGGAAAAAGTTTAAATACCCTTTATATAACACTGTTATATGTTAGAACAGCCAAGTAAAATAAAATTTAACACTCAATTCATACCACATGAACCCCTACCACCTGAACTCATAAGTGAATTAAACAGGTGGAGAAAAATATTTTATTTGCACAGATTGGTCGGCCAGGACAATTCTAAATATAATGGCCTGGGTTATGGAGCTCTGAGCCAAAGAACAGTTTCATATGATGCACCAGTAAACAAGAGACAGTTTATTACAACTGGAACACAAAGTGGCATCCTGGATGTTTTAGATTCCAGGCATTACACTACTGTTTTAGAATACATTCCTGAAGAAAACCTGATTATAGCTGCTGGTCCTATAAAGCCATCCTCTGAATCCATGACACTTGGAAGCGTGTATAACATGGACAGCTCAATAAAAGCAGTATTCCATGCTCATTCACCAGATATATGGAATAATGCAGAGAGGCTTGGGATACCAATGACAAATGCTGACATTGAGTATGGAACCCCAGAAATGGCAGAAGATGTGAAAAGATTATTCAGAGAAACAGATGTCAAGAAGCTGGGCATCTTTGTAACTGGCGGCCATCAAGACGGAGTATTCACTTTTGGCAGAACAGTTGAAGAAGCAGGTTTTATCATGCTCAATTATCTTGCATTAGCCCTAAAGATTACTTATGCGGCTCCACAATTATCTTGATTGAGTTCTGAGGATTTGTCATCATCTCAAACCCTTTCACAGTCTCACCAAGTGAAACCCTATGTGTAATCATGTCTGTCACATTTATCTTCTTGTTCTTCAGAAGCTCTGTAGCCTCCTGCAGATCCCTTTTCACAGCTGCATAGCTTGTTGTGATTGTCACCCCGCGCGACATCAGATGAGGCAGAGGTAGGTTTAGATCTGTACCTGGTTCGAATAAAGCAAATACAAGTATGGTTCCTCCTCTGTCTACAGACTCCATAGCCTGCTTGACTGCTGGAGGTGCAGATGCACAAACAATTACTCTGTCTGCAAGCTTTCCATTCACTTCCTTTACCTTTTCAGGTATGTCTTCCCGCGCATCAAAAACATAATCTGCTCCAAGTTTCTTAGCCATGTCTAACTTGAATCTGTCCACATCTGTTGCAATCACCTTTGCTCCTTTTGATTTTGCAAGCTGTATGTGAAGCAGGCCTGACAAACCGCTACCCAAAACAAGGACTGTATGATTCCCCTTTACGTTCGCCTTTTTCTGGCCGCGTATCACACAACCAAGAGGCTCTATGAATGTGCCTTCATCATATGAAACATTATCTGGAAGGACAAAGAATCCCTTCTCCACATTTATCTTGGGTATCCTCACATACTCTGCGAATCCGCCTGGATAGAATTTCGTGTTGCGAATCATGTCACAATCTGTCTCATTTCCATCCAAACAGTATGAACATTCATCGCATGAAACATGATGTGTGGCAGATACTCTCTGCCCTGGTTTATACTGTGTCACATTCTCTCCAACCTCTGCTATCTCTCCAGATATCTCATGGCCTAGAACCAAAGGGGCCTTTTTTATTCTGTACCACTCCATTATATCAGAACCACAAATACCACTCGCAATTATCTTGATAAGAACCTCATCTGGCCCTACCTTCGGCTTTTCTACTTCCTCGAGTCTTACATCTTTATTATTGTAGTACATTGCAACCCGCATGTAATCACCTATACAGGCTTTGCCTTCTTCTCTCTTTCAAACATCTCGAAGGCTTCCCTTGCTGTTGCATTGCTATGGACAATCTCCTTCACAGCTCGTATCATCGTAACAGGGTCCTCAGATTGGAATATGTTTCTTCCCATATCCACTCCAACTGCACCTGCATGTATTGCATTGTATGCCATCTCAAGTGCATCCTTTTCAGGCAGCTTCTTTCCACCGGCTATTACAATCGGAACTGGACATGCATCCACAACTTTTTCAAATCCCTCGCAGTAGTATGTCTTAACAATTCTAGCTCCATGCTCTGCTGCTATTCTGCTTGCAAGACCAAGATATCTTGTATCCCTTGTTAATTCTTTTCCAACAGCTGTTACAGCTATGACTGGTATTCCATGATCCTCTGCTTCATTAACAACTTGAGAAAGACCAAGTATTGTGTTTCTTTCCCACTTTGCTCCTACTGTGATTGAGAAAGCTACTCCAGCAACATTAAGCCTTATAGCCTCTTTCATTGAGGCTGTTATGCCTTCATGAAGAAACTCCTGACTTAATATGCTTGTACCACCAGATACTCTGAGAACTATTGGTATATCTGTTTTTGAATCTATATCATGCCTTAGTATGCCCCTTGTAAGCATGAGTGTGTCTGCATGCGGTATAAGATCCTTCACAGCCTTACCAACCTGCTCTAACCCTGTTGTTGGACCCATGAAATAACCATGGTCTACCGCAAGCATTAATGTTTTGCCTGATTTTGGTTTTATTATTTTAGAAATTCTGTTGTTCATTCCCCAATCCATAATATCACTCCCTGACCCTTTAGGTCTTATTATCTGCCTCTCTTAGTAAATGAAAGGTAATAAGAAATATAAAATTAACACTCATGAACTTGTAACGAATTTAAGTAATATATCACCTTTAATGGTATGAAGCAAGCTGTAATTTTTGATGTGGATGGCATAATGGTTGACACAGAACAATTGGCTATGAATACAGCTGAAAAGGTGATGAATGATCTCGGTGTTGTATTAAGTCAGGAAGAAAAACTTATGTTTGTTGGTGTTAAGGCTAAGCAATACTTTCCTGAGTTAATCAGGAAAAAAGGACTCCACCTAGATCCAAATAAGGTTTTACAAAAATTCTACATACTTTACGAAAAAGAACATCCAACTGTTCCAATATTACCTGCAATTGAGGAGTGTGTGAAAACACTCAAACCACATTACAAGCTTGGTGTCACTTCAGGAAGCCCATTTGCCCATGTTAACAATGTTCTCAAGAGGATTGGTGTTCAGAATTTTTTTCAAACAGTAGTTACCTGGGAAGATATAGGAGACAATCCCCAACACTACAAACCACATCCAAGAATGTATCAGATGGCTACACAAAGGCTTGGAGTAGATCCTAACAAATGTGTTGCAATAGAGGATACAAAATCAGGTGTTATCTCAGCAAAGAATGCTGGTCTTGCTGTTATTGGAGTGGAGATTGGCAGCAAAGGACTGCAAGATTTATCAGACGCAAACAAAGTGGTCAAAACCTTAAATGATGTGGGATTAGAACTTATCGAAAGCATCTAACTCCCTTTTTATCAACCCATTCCTAATATTAATTATGACAGATGGCATGCACCACGCACACAAGAGGAAGCGCATCTACCAGAAAAAAGAACCTTATCCACATCCAAACAAGTGGAAGAGGCTTCTTGACAAGCTCATCTACATGATTGGGATGATAGCTCCAATCATGACCATTCCACAGGTGCTCCAGATCTGGGTTGAACAAAATGCCTCAGGTATATCCATTCTCACATGGAGTGCATGGACTGTCGTCGCTGTCTTCTGGATCATCTACGGGCTAGCACATAAAGAGAAACCGATCGTGATTATCTTCATCACATGGATAATCATATATGCTCTAGTAATATCAGGCGCACTGCTTTACGGGTGATTTCTTCATGTATAGGGAATAGATTTAAAAACGTTAGTAATACCTAATAGACATGAGTCATTTAGAATCCTATACAAAATTTACAACAGAAATGGAAAGTGATGAAGTTCCACAAGATGAAAGAATTGACAGACTTAGATATTGGTGCGGACAATTTGACGAACATGATTTAGCTCCTAATGATGGGCAATTTTCTTACGGAAATATGAGTTTCAGACGCGAAGAAGGTGATGATTCATTAATTATAACAGCATCTGGAACTGACTTTGGAGGTGATCTTCCTCCTGAGCGTTTTGTCGGTGTACGAACATGTGATAATGGGATTGTTTATGCTTCTGGTTTGCACAAACCTTCTTCAGAGAGCATGCTTCATCATGCACTTTATAAATTCCACAGAGAAACAGGAATACCTATTAACGCAATATTCCATGGTCATTACGATCCAATATTAGAACGAGCAGATGAATTGGGATGGCCTGTAACAGCACAAGAAGAAGAATTCGGCACACCTCAACTTGTTAATAGTGTTTTAGCTATAGCAGATCAAGGTCCTTTCTTAATAATGAAAGGTCATGGTTTCATTTCTGCTGGTGAGAGTATGGATCAGGCAGGTGAATTAGCACTAGAAAAATATAGAATGGTTGCCTGATTATTTCCCCAACTTTTTAACTCCGTTCATAAGAGGCTGCAACACTTTAGGTATCTCCACAGATCCATCCTTTTTTTGATATGTTTCCAGTAGGGCAACCATGGTTCTAGAAGTAGCAATCGCTGTGTTATTCAAGGTGTGCACAAAGCCAATTGGAGGCTTGCCTTCCTGCTCCCGGTATTTGATGTTTAATCTCCGTGCTTGGTAGTCTGTGCAATTCGAGTTAGAACCTGCCTCCCTGTACACGCCATCAGCCATCCAGAGCTCCACATCATACTTCTTCGCAGCTATGTCACCTATGTCTCCAGTGCACACATTCGTCACCCTGTGCGGGAGTCCCAGTTCCTGGTACAACTGCTCTGCATCCTTCTGCATCTCTTCATGCAACTTCCACGAATCCTCTGGAAGCGAGAATATGAACTGCTCCACCTTGTTGAACCCATGCATGCGGAACAAACCCTTCGTGTATTTACCATGCGCTCCTACTTCCTTCCTGAAGCATGGGCTCACACCAACAAGCTTCAAAGGAAGCCTGGACTTCTCCAATACCTCGCCTGAGAACATCGCAGCCATTGGATGCTCACTTGTTGCAATCAAGTAGAGGTCCTCTCCCTCCACCTTGTATATCACATCCTTGAAATCATCAAGCTTGATAACACCCTCATACGGCTTCTTCCTCATCATGTAAGGAGGATTCACAAGCATGTATCCCTTCTTCATCAGGAAGTTGATTGCATATCTCTGTAGTGCCTGGTCCAGAAGCACAAGCTCATTCTTGAAATAATAAAAACCGTGACCTGAAATTTTGTTTGCCCTCTCCTGATCTATCAGATTCAGATTAGTCAGAAGCTCCATATGATTCTTAGGCTTGAAATCAAACTTAGGTGGTTTTCCCCATGTTCTAACAACCTTGTTGTCCTCTTCACCTTTTCCAGTTGGAACAGAATCATGAAGTATGTTAGGCAGCCTCATCATGTAGTAATCAATCTTCTCCTTGCATTTCTGATTCCTTTCCTCAAGACTCCTGATCTTGTCCGGAATCTCCTTTACCTCCTTTATCTGCTTGGTGACAGGCTTCTTCTCCTGTTTTAGTTTTGATATCTCCTGCGTGACCTCATTCCTCTTGTGCCTGAGCTTGTCAATCTGTTGGAGGCCTGATCTCCATTTCTCATCAAGAACTTGAATCTCCTCAACCCATTTCACCTTCTCTTTATCATCCCTTTTCTTGAGGTTCTGTATAACAATTTTAGGATTGCTGCGTATCAATCTGATATCAATCATGAGTATTTATTACCTTTTTAGATTATTAAACTATAATATAGAGTGGTATTTATGAAAAACAAGACAAGAGCACCAGTAATTGCAATTGTGGGACATGTAGATCATGGAAAAACCAGCTTGCTGGATTACATCAGAGGAACCTCTGTCGCAAAGACAGAGCCAGGCCAGATCACACAGAGCATTGGTGCAACCCGAATACCTGCGGATGTTGTTAAAAAAATCTGCGGCAATCTTCTTGAAAAGATGAAGATAGATCTCACGATTCCAGGCCTGTTATTCATAGACACACCAGGCCATGAAAGTTTTACCACACTAAGAAAAAGAGGTGGAGCAATCGCTGATATTGCTGTCCTGATTATAGACGTAAATGAGGGCTTCAAGCCTCAGACTGAAGAAAGCCTGAACTATCTGAAGCAATTCAAGACCCCGTTCGTTGTTGCTGCAACAAAGATAGATAGGCTTGTTGGCTGGAATCCACAGAAGGATAAACCATTCTTTGTCACATACCAAGAACAGACGCAGAGGACACAGGATGAATTGGAAAAGAAGTTGTATGAGCTGATTGGCCAGCTAGGTGCACGGGGGTTTGAATCAGAAAGGGTTGATAGAATATCTGATTTTGCCAAGCAGATAGTTGTGGTTCCTGTATCAGGCATTACTGGTGAGGGATTGCCTGATCTTCTTATGATCCTTTCTGGACTTGCGCAGAAATACATGAGCAAAAAACTTGAATTGAAACCAGGTGAAGGAAAGGGAACAGTACTAGAGGTAAAGGAGTTCAGAGGTCTCGGAACAACAATAGACATAATCCTGTATGACG
>JBDRNB010000072.1:0-6991 GCA_043811635.1 Candidatus Aenigmatarchaeota archaeon | reverse complement strand
TTCTTGAATTTTGTCTGCAGATGCTTGATGTTTTTCACCATCACTTTGTTTCTGTCAGTTACAAGTATCTTGTATAGATGTGGGAAATCATTCTTCAGAACAAGCATTGCTTGATTAATCAGATCCTTTGGAGGGAGCTTTGAGAGATCCACGGTCTCGCCTTTACCGATTTTTGAGGCCACCAGGCCAATAGTCATTCCCTTTATCAAGAACCATATAAGCTTCAGCTTCTCACTTAGTGGCATCTTCTGCATCTTTATGAATGTGATGTTTATGTCCTGATCTATAAGGGCAACCTTTATGCCCTTCTCATGCGCTGCATTGATTGCCATTACCATCTCTGATCCTGGGAGTATGCCTGTCTTCTTTCCCAGCCAGTCCTGGAGCTTCTTCATGATCCAGTAAATAAGAAACGTAGTCACTCCTATGTTCTTGATTGCATCCCTATTTGAGCCTTGTTTCTGCTTGAAAGACATAAGCCTGTTCACATCAAGCTCAACTGCAACACAATCAGGCTTTTCCTTCTCAATGGCCTCTTTCACATTCCTGACGCTCTGGGAAGCCACATGAGACGTAGGGACAAACACTATCTTAGTCATAAAGTCTTATTTAAATAGCAGGCTTTTATACAATATTAGTATGCTGAGGAGGCTTTTGTAGCCTTGCCGAGGTAAAATAGAATCGTAAGATTCTGTTTATCGAAGGCGGAACGGCTCAACGCGCCAGACTTGAATCCAGATATGATGATAACCTTTCACTTGAAACGGTTAAATGATCTCTTGGCTTGACTCTGAATCGGCGGAGAATGTGGAGTTACCCTGGTAATATATCTGGTGTCCGAAAGGACGTGCAGGTTCAAATCCTGCCCTCGGCGTTTTTTATTTCTCAGTTCTCAAAATATGTAGTGTGTGATATTCGGGAACAAGAGGCCTGTCAACCCCGAGATGTATGACATTCTCTTGCTTGAATCCATTGGTTTCAAACAGTTTTCTCCAGCCTTCTGGTGTATTAAAATTAAACGGAACTGATACCTTCATTTCAGGATCTTGGTTGTAATGTATGATGCGATTGTAGAAATGATCGAAAAATATGTTAGCCGTTATTTGCTGATCTTTGTTGAGTGACAAGTAATTGTTTATATTATTCTTTTCATTTTCAGAGAGTTCTTTACCATCCACATCATAAACTGATTCTATAACGATTACTCTACCACCTGGTTTTGTTACTCTATGAGCTTCTGTCAATGTTTTTATTGGATTGACACTATGATGAAAAACAGTTAGAACTAACGTTGTATCAAAACTATTGTCATCAAAAGGTATGTTTTTTTTCGGATGTAGTGTTTTGAATTCAAGATCTGATTTACTCGTGTTTGGATGTTTGTATATATCCGAAATCACAACAGAGAATCTATCTCTTCTGAGAAACTCACCAACCATTCCGTCACCACAGCCTAGATCTAGAATTGATTTTCCTATAACATGTGGTTTTATCTGATTATAGATCATTTGTGCCCGTTTTTCCAGTTTGTGAGAAATTTCTCTTTCTATATGAAATGACTTTATAATATCATGCGCATTCTTTTCATATTCGGAAAGTGATTTGTAATTCTTTGCTAGGAATATACATCTATCAATAACATCTTTCACTTCTTTGTTAGGAATTCCTGTATATAGAATGACAGGAGAAAGCATTTCATGAATAACCTTCTCAATATCCTTGTCTTTAAACACATCTTTAATCTCACAAATCTCTACATCAAAAACATTTTTCATAAAATTAATTGATAAGATTTTATTAATTAACCCTTGAACTCAAGGCCAAGGTTTAGTGCTGTGGTGTTTTTATCGATGCCTCTTGGTACGGTTCTCTTCATGGCCTCAATTATGGATTCCTTCTTCAGAGGAAGCAATCCGGCCCCTAGAGCGACTCCGATTGCCATGACGTTTCCGAAGATTGGGTCGCCTATCTTCTCTCTGCAGATGTTTGATGCGTCTGTGAGTATGGTTTTCTTGGAGAATGGCTCTATTATCTTTGCGATCTTCTGGTCGTCTGGATACTTTTCACCAAGTAGGTTCGCATAAACTGTCTTGATGTGATATGTGTCAATAACAAATCCTGTCCTGTTTTTGCTTGCAAAGTAGCAATCCCTTGCTGCCTCCAGTGGCTCAAGGCCTAGTATGAGATCTGCCTGGCCTCTTGGTATCAGAGGCGAATGAACATCCCTTCCGAATCTTACATGTGTGGGTATGGAGCCGCCTCTCTGTGCAAGTCCGTGAAGCTGGGTTCCCCGAACTTCGTATCCTTCAATATCTGCAGCTCTTGCAATGATTACAGAAGTGACTAAGACACCTTCTCCTCCAACTCCTGTCAGTAATATATTCGTAGTCATTTCTTGGCCTTCCCTGTTTTTTCTGGTGGCTTTCCTTTTGTTTCTGCTGGCTTTCCTGCCGGTCTCATAATACTAATTGCCTTTGGTGGGCATATCTGAGCACACACACCACAACCCCAACACATGTCGGCATTTATCCACCACTTCTTCCCATCCTTGATGATTGCAGGGCATGCGAATTTGTCAGTACATATTCCACACTTTGTGCATTTCTTCATATCAATCTGGAATGGTATGAACTTCTTTCCCTGTGATCTTAGCATCCTTTTCATGTGCAATCTGCACATGCCTCTTGAAACAATGACTCCCAATTCATCTTTCTTGGCAAACTCCTTGGCTGCTGCAAGCAAACCTTCTTGGCCATATGAACTAACAACCTTTACATTCTTCACACCCAAGGCCTTGACCACTTCCTCTATCTTTATTGGATCTACCTTGCCACCCATTCCTGTAGAATCGCTTCCTGGATGTGGCTGCTGTCCTGTCATAGCTGAGACGCTGTTATCCAATATAATTATAATCGGCTTGGAGTCGTTGTGAACCAGATTTGCAATGCCTGGCATTCCTGCATGGAAAAATGTGGAATCTCCGATGAAACAGACGACTCTCTGGTTGCTAACCTTCTTAATACCGTGAGCAACTCCCAGACTTGCTCCCATTGACAGCATGAAATCCTGCATCTTGAAAGGTTCAAACACCCCTAGAACATAACATCCGACATCCCCTGACCAAACAGTATCCTTGCCGAATACCTTCTTCATGGCATAGAATGTGGATCTATGTGGACAGCCGGGACATAGTACAGGCTTTCGTGTAGGTATCTTGACTGATTTTAGGCTTTTTTCATGTTCACTGAAGTCTGGCGCTTTGGCATTTAGTATTGGGGCTAGTGCATCCACTATTATATCACAACTAAACTCGCCTATCCGAGGCAGTATGTCTTTTCCATGTATGACTACTTGAGGATTAGCATCCTTTGCAACTCCCCTGACAAAGTTTTCAATAACTGGCTCTAGTTCTTCAATCACAACGACTGTCTCCAGTCCCTTCAAGAAGTCAGATATGAATTCTTTGGAGATTGGATTGGTTACCACAAGCTTTGCTAACTTGACGTTGTTTATGTTCAGTTCCTTTACATACTCATAAGAAACACCGCTTGCTATTATTCCAATCCTTCCAGTGCCTTCAACAGAATTCAGATTTGCATAGTTTTTTCCAATCATCTCTAGCTTATTCAAAAGATCTGTGTGCAACTTCTGGAGATTTGGTCGTATGTTGTAATATCTTGAAGGATCCTTTACGAATTTTCCTTTTGTTTTTGGCTTTGGTATCTTTCCCAGTTTGACTGTTCCTATGGAATGGCTTACCATAGTTGTTGTCCTGACCATGACCGGGATCTGAAATTTCTCAGATATCTCGAATGCCTTCTTTGTCAGCTCCTTGCATTCCTGTGCATTCGATGGCTCAATCATCGGTATGTTGCCCATCTGTGCAAAGAATCTTGAATCCTGTTCTGATTGCGCGCTGCTATGTCCAAAGGGATCATCAGCTACAAGGAGTACCATTCCTGCCTTTACACCAGTATATATAACAGGTAGAATAGAATCACTTGCCACATTGAAACCGAAATGCTTGACAGCTGTAATGGATCTCACACCTGAATAAGCTGCACCAGCAGAGACCTCAAATGCAACCTTTTCGTTTGTGCTCCATTCAAAATAGAAATTTTTGGTTTTTCTAGCAACATCAGAAAGTGTAACACCAACCTCTGAGCTTGGTGTTCCTGGATAGCATGCAGAGAATGAGACGCCTGCTTCCAGTGCTCCGCGTGCAACTGCTTCATTACCAAGAAGGACTACGCTTTTTCCGGCCTTTTCAAGGACCTCGGGATTAGCCATTATTATATTTATCTTGGACTCATAAATAGCTTGCTTAAAATATCTTTTAACAATTATTGGATTGATACCTTATTCATCACAACATCCTCAACTGGTCTGTCCATCTGTCCTGTCTGTACCTTGCCTATGGCTTCCACTACATCCATTCCTTCCACGACCTTGCCGAATACAGAATGTTTGTCATCAAGCCATGGTGTTGGCGCAAGTGTTATGAAGAACTGGCTTCCTCCTGTATTTGGTCCTGAGTTTGCCATGGATAGGATACCAGCTGAACTGTGCTTCAAATCAGGATGGAATTCATCCTCTATTGCGTATCCAGGTCCACCTGTTCCGTCTCCGTTTGGATCTCCGCCCTGGATCATGAAGCCATCAATCACCCTGTGGAATATCAGACCGTCATAATATCCCTTATCTGCAAGATCTATGAAGTTCTTTGTTGTTATAGGTGCTTTGTCCTCATACAACTCTATCTTGAATGTTCCCATGCTTGTTTCAAAAACCGCAAATCTGTTTCCCATAATATCATCTCCTTGTGTATCTCCAGTTGTACCATCTTGAACTGTGCAACCGCTTACAATAACTACTAGAGCTAGTAGAATTATAAGATATTTTTTCATGGATTTCTATTTGCAGTATGGCTTTAAATTTATAACTCTATAAACTGGTAGTCGCCATAATGGCCGGCATTGATCACAGTTGTGTTTCCTATTTTTACTGTTCCCTTGCCTTCATGTATGTGTCCGCAGATGTTGTATTTAGGCTTGAATTTCTTTATGTAATTTAAAATTAATTCGCTTCCTGCATGCTTGCCATTCCAAGAAGGAGGTGCCCTCTTATTGTTTACAAAGTCCAGATATCCATGTGGTGGCTGGTGTGTTATTAGGATGTCCACGTACTGGAGCTTGGAAAAGAATTCCCTTGCTATGGGTTCCTGTTTTTTTGCTCTTTCAAAATTTATCTTTTCTTTGGATGCGAATGTTTTTGACCAAAGCATATCAACAAAGAACATGTTTCCTGCAATCTTCACTCCATTGAAGGTTTCTTGCTTGTTGTTTAGTATGTGAATATTCTTCATTCTGCTTATTTCCTTTTCTAAGTAAGGAAGTTTCAATCCATACTTCCTGTTTTTCTCCGCTGTTACCGTATCTGTGCTTTCCACGTTCCCAAACACAATAAAAACATGATTGTGTTTGTTTAGAAAATCTAGTATCTTGATTGTGGATTCAAAGGCCTCCATTTCAGCTCTCATTATCTTTTCTTTTGGAGTAGGGCCCTTCCAATCTCCCTTTACATAATCAAAGTCATTGAAATGCAGATCTCTCATCAGGTCTGCCTTTCCCAAGTCACCTGGAATTATGATGGCGTCTGCCTCTTCTATAGGCATTTCGAAAACCTTCTCTGTTCCGTGGGGATCTCCTATTATCAGGAATTTCATAATTCTAATGTGTGTTTCATATTATAAAACCTATATATCTGAATAACCAATTCTTCATCATGCTAGGACGAAGCTCAAAGGAATGTGCACTTTGCAAAAACAAACTTGAAAAGGGTATTCAGGAAGAGGTTGAGGTTTACGGAAAGGTTGGAAAATTCAGGAAAATCTTCTGCAATGAAGAACATTTGAAGATATACATCAAGCGCACAGAAGCATTGATGAAGACACGCAGGACATGTGCATCATGCAAACTAAGATGAACGAATTACTGTTGGTTCTTTCTTTGTGAGATCTATTACCTTTGAAGGTTTGTTGTCAAGTATGCCGCCATCTACTACGAAATCGACTTTCTTAACAATCTCCTGTGGTAGCTGGTCCACGCTTGTTATACATGAATTCCCTGATATGTTTGCGCTTGTGGTTATGAATGGTATCCCTGCTTGTTTAACCATGCTTAGAATTGGATGACTAGGAACCCGTATGCCTAAGGTCTTTGTTTGGCATGCATCCTTCAGGAAGCCAGGCTCCTTCTTTTCAAGTATCAAGGTATACGGACCTGGAAGCTTGTATATGTATTCCTCATCTCTTATTTTCATATACTTCTTTATCCAGTCAAAGGATGGAGCGATTACAGAAAAGGGATGATCTGTTTTTTTTATTTCGCGTATCCTCTTCACTGATTTTGGTTTCAGTGCATTGCAACCTATACCATATATGGTATCGGTTGGGTATACAAATATAGATCCATCTTTCATATGATTTATTATTGTGGATTCTTCATGTAGGGAGAGGAACTTCATATCTATTATTTAATCACGGAACAAAATATACTTATGAAGTCTTCATATGCGAGAAGAATAAGAAATCTGCAAAAACTGATGAAAACAGACAAGATTCTGATAACAGATCCTAATAACATCTATTATTATTCAGGTTATGATGCTGAACCTGAATCGTCTTTCCTAGTAGTCGATTCATCCAAAAAACCACACCTATTTGTCTGCCCTCTGGAGAATGAAGCAAAACTACTGAAGACAGCAAGAGTGTCTTTTATGAAGAAGGACAGCCTGGAGAAGGAGTTGAAAGGCCATGTAACAGGATTTGAGGAGACAATGAGGATGTGGTTGTATCTGAATCTGAAGAAAGCTGGCATCAGACTGAAGCCGTGCAGGGATATTGTCATGAAACCAAGAGAAGTGAAGGATGCACATGAACTTGAACAGATGAAAAAGGCTATTGATCTGGTCAGACATGCAGTTAAGAATG
>JBDRNB010000071.1:0-18772 GCA_043811635.1 Candidatus Aenigmatarchaeota archaeon | reverse complement strand
GTGCATTGGCAAATACTATCAAAAGCAGAAGTAACATTTATTCTCCTCCAACCACCAATATTCTTCCCGGTATTTTGTAATATAGATAATATATCATCAGGAGAAAAAGAAGAATTATATTCTAAAAGAATAGCTGCTGCTCCAGAAACATGAGGAGTTGCCATTGATGTTCCAGAAATTGCAATATGTTTATCATCCAGACATGCTACTTGTTCTGCAAAAGAATCCCATTGAGCAGCACAAATACTCACTCCGGGAGCAGTAATGTCTGGCTTCATTGTACCTAAAATTGTTGGACCTCTTGAACTAAAACCTGCAATTATATCATTCTTATTAGAAGCAGCAACTGTTATAGCTTTTCGCGCTGTTCCTGGAGAACAAATTGAATATGAAGATCCTGTCAAATCTTCTTCATGTTTACAAGATTCATCTCCTCCTGGACCTGAGTTTCCTGCAGCTATAACTGCAACCACCCCAGCATCTACAACATTATCAATTTGCTGAGAAAAAGGATCATCTGGATCTCCATATCCCCCAATGCTTAATTGAATAATATCCACATGATCAGAAAAATCACCATCATCATCTGGATCTAATGCTTTATCCACCCCTTCCATAAGATAACTACATCTCTCTGAATCACAAACTCTGTAAGCATAAACTATTGCATCAGGTGCAACTCCTTTTAAGATTCCATTTCCTGCTACAGTTGATGCAACATGTGTACCATGACCATGTTCGTCCATTGGATTATTATCATCATCAACTAAATCCCAACCACCAACAACCTTACATCCTTCTCCAAAACAACCGCCTAAATCCGGATGAGTATAATCAACACCAGTATCAATAACTGCCACAGTGATACCCTCTCCAGTAATTTGCCTTCCTTGTTCATCTTGTAATTGCCAAACATCATCTGCATTTATCAGAGGAACAGAATCAAACAGCAAAGGTTTAACTTCATATTGTGGGAATACTTCTTCAACTTCTGGCAATTTACTTATTTCCTTCGCTTCTTCTTCTGTTATGTCAATAGAAAATCCATTAAATGCATTCTTGTATTCTGCGAATATTTTATCTTCAGGGATTATTGTCCCTATTTCAGATTTAACTTGCTTATGTTTCTTTAATGTAGTCTTTCTATAAGTAAGAACATCTTGTTCTAAAGATGATGTTTCAGTAAAAGAATCTAAACTATTTATTTTTTTTAGTTCAGTTGCCCTTTTTATTTTGTACTCAATTATAGGATCATCCTTTAGTTTAACTATGTATCCTATTATTTTGTGGTCAGGTTCCTCAGGTTCAACTGGCACTTCCTCTTCATCTGGTGGCAATGTAACACAATCTGGATCGCCTTGATCTGTGAGGCCATCGCAGTCATTGTCCTTGCCATCTTCGCAGTTGGCGTTGTTCAGGGTTTCTTGGGTGTTGTAGCCTCCGCAGGAGCATGAGCAGTCGTTGCAGTTGTCTGATATGTATGTGCACGATTTTGTGTTGCAGGAATAATCTCTGTAGTAGGTTTCATAGCAGCCATCTTGGATGTTGCAGTTTGTGCAGTATGGATAGTTGCCGCATGACGTGTCTGTACCTTCACATCCTGCTGGTATTCCTTGTTCACAAGTTGAATCATATGTGCATGTCTGGATGTTGTCTGTGCAGGTCTCTGTCGATGTGCAGGTGTCTGCGATTGTCCAGGAGTCCCAGACAAGCTGGCCGTTGCAGGAGCTGCTGGTGCCTGAACAGTACCTGTCCTGGTGACGGACGCCTACGTTGGCTCCGCAGCTGGTTCCCCATGGGCATCCGTAATCTGTTGTTACATCCTCCTGGCACTTGTATGTGGATGGCCTGAAGTTGCAGCCGTCGCAGCAAAGGCCTGATGTGCAGTCGCATGTAACACAGCTTCCACAGTCTTGCTGGCATGATGAGCATGTCTCATCTCCGCTGCATAATCCATCACCGCAATAAGATTGGCGTATACAGGCATTGTTGGTGCATGTAGTTTCAGATGGACATCCACAATCTGTGCAACAATTTATTGAAGATTCTCCTGCATCACACGTTCCGTCTCCACAATAGAAATCAGGTACGCAGACATTATCTTCGTCTGTTTGGCCGTCGCAATCATTATCCTTTGAGTCGCAGATTTCTGTGGTTGGAGTTTTCGGTGTGCATGTTTGTGATACTCCGCTGATGCAGTTGTTTACAGTTACTCGACATTCCCCTGTTCCGCATGTTGTTGAGCCTAGATTCTCATCTACTTGGCCGTCGCAGTCATTGTCTTTGTTGTCACATGTTTCTGTTGTGGATGTGATCTCGCCTGTGCATGAGCCCCAGCTACCTGCTGTGCAGGTTTTGATTCCTTTCTGGCAGGTTCCTGTGTCAGAACCACATGATTGGGTTAGACTTTCATCTGTCTGGCCGTCGCAGTCATTATCCTTGTTGTCGCAAATTTCTGTGACTGGTGTTGTTTCGCCTGTGCACGTTCCCCACTCACCGTTTGTGCATGTTTGTGTGCCTGTTTTGCATTCGCCTGTGGATGAGCCGCATGTTTGAGTTTGTCCGCTTATACATCCGCACCCCTCATCTACTTGGTTGTCACAGTCATTATCCTTTCCGTCGCAGGTTTCTGTGACTGGCTTGATCTCTCCTGTACACGTACCCCATGAACCTGCTGCGCAGGTTTTGGTTCCTTTCTTACACTCGCCTACATCTGAGCCGCAGGATTGGGTTAGGTCTTCGTCTGTTTGACCGTCGCAATCGTTGTCTTTGTTGTCGCAGGTTTCTGTTGTTGGTGTGACTTCGCCTGTGCATGGACCCCAGGAGTCTGATGTGCATGTTTGTGTTCCATATGAACACTCGCCTGTGTCAGTTGTGCCGCACTGCTTGGCCTCTCCATCCTCGCAGATCTTGATTGGTTCTGGCTCAATAATTGGTTTAGGTGCCTCGCATCCTTCGTCTGTCTTGCCGTCGCAGTCATTGTCCTTGTTGTCTTCGCAGATCTCTACTATTGGCCCTATCCTTCCTTGGCATGAACCCCATGTACCACTGGATGTGCAGGTCTGTGTTCCTGATTTGCATTCTCCTGTGTTTATTCCACATGATTTGGTCTGGCCGGGTGTGCACTCTGTGTGTTCAGGTTCAATTTTGATGTCATCAATTGGAATTGGGATCTTCGGGGATTTCTGGATTTCCTGCATGTCTGCAATATTAGAAGCAGCGACTGCTATGGCTACTGCCACAGCTACGAGAGCTATGATTCCGATTGTTTCAGCTTGGCCCCTCTTAGACATTAATACCTATATTAGTATTGTAAGAAAGCGTATTTATTTGATAAAAATTGTTTTATCTGTGAAACAATCCGGTATTGTTTCAGCTGCATTTTTCAGCCTGGCCTGGGATAAGAGAAAAATGGTGAAAAATATACCAAAAAAATAGAAAACTATATAAATAAAAGAAGATAAATACTAAATAAGTGGTAAAATGGTGAAGATTGAGGCCTTGCTGGAGGAAGAAAAGATAAGCAAGATAAGTGAGATTGAACTAGACAGGTATGTGAACTTCTTTGAGAACTCATACATGGATAACCTGGAGCACAGCAAGGCAAACCTGGAGAGCTTCCCCCGCTGGGCCATCATATCTGGCTATTATGCAATGCACGATGCTACCAAGCTGTTGCTGGCAAAGAAATTCAGAATCAAAGTTGACCTTGAAGTTCATGCTACAACTATTAAGGTTTTAAGGGAGCTTGTAAGAAACAAGGAAATTCTGGCCCTGATTGAGAGGGGGTACAGGGAGTTCATTTCTCTGGCGAATGACTTGGCTGAAGCCAAAAAGGAAAGGGTGAAGATGCAGTATTATACAGGTACAGAATTCATGCACAAGGAGTACCTGAAGAGGTCTAAGGAATTCTATGATAGTGTTGTTTTGAAATATGTTGACAAAATCAGGAGGCTGTTATGATTGTCCAGATATTCAACAGGGATGTATTGGAGGTTTTGACTGTTTTTTCCTTGTCGCCGGGGTCAAGATTCCTGAGGAAGGAGCTGAAGGAAAGGACGAGGCTGAATAACATAAATCTGGACAAGACGCTGAATGTACTGATAAATTCGGGATTGGTGAAAAAGGATAGGAGGCTTCTTTCCCTGGATATTGATAGGGTTAAGCTGGTTCTTGAATTGGTGTCCGGCGAGTATAGATACCTGAGGGGCCTGCCTCTGGATGTTTATTTTCCTGTTGTTCATATGCTGTTTTTCCTGAGCAGGTTGAAGGATGTTGATGCTTACCTTTTTGGAAGCTATGCGAAGCTTGTCTTCAAGGAGGACTCGGATGTTGATCTGTGTGTTGTGAGTGATGGGATAAATGTCAAGGAGAAAAGAGAGCTGAATAAACTCGTAAGAAAACTGGAGTTGAGGTTTGAAAGGAATATAGAGGTTCATTATTTTGGGAGGGATTTCTATAAGAACAGGAAAGACCCTCTTGTGAAGGATATAATAAGGAACGGTATAAGATTGATATGAATGTAATCGTATATTATATCTAAATATATATTACAAGATGGTACCATGGACTACAAGAAGATTGAAAAGAAATGGCAGGAGAAGTGGAAGGGACTGTTTGATGCAGAGCCTGGAAAGAAGAAGGCCTTTTATGTGACTACTCCTTATCCCTACCCATCTGGCGGCATGCATGTCGGCCATATAAGGACTTACACGGTCGCTGACATAGTGGCCAGGTTCAAGCGAATGCAGGGTTTTAATGTATTGTGGCCCATGGCATGGCATCTGACAGGCACACCTATAATCGGAGCTGTGAACAGGCTGAAGAAGAGGGAGAAGAAGCAGATGTTTGTGCTGAAGGAGGTTTATAAGCTCGGGGAAAAGGAATTGAAGACGCTTGAGACGCCTATGGGTTATGCAAATTATTTTATAGACGATTTCAGAAATGGGATGAAATCCCTTGGTTTCTCAATTGACTGGAGAAGACAGTTCACAACAAATGATGATGCATATAAGCAGTTTGTTTCATGGCAGCATGGGATCCTGTACAAGAAAGGGTATCAAAAACAAGGCCTGCATCCTGTGAAGTGGTGCCTGGAGGAGAAGAATCCTGTTACAACACATGACCTGCTGGAGGGTGTGGATGCAGAGACACAGGAATTTGTTCTGATCAAGTTCAAGCATGGAAGGGATTTCATAGTTACTGCTACTCTAAGGCCTGAAACAATGTTTGGTGTGACAAATGTTTGGGTTGATCCAAATGTAGATTATGTTCGTGTCAAGGTGAAGGCTGGGAAGGGAGAGGAGACATGGATTGTGAGCGAGCCTACTGTGAAGAAACTTGAGCAGCAGAACAAGGAGCCAAAGGTTTTGGAAAAGATTTCAGGCAAGGATCTTGTCGGGGAACATGCAACAATTGTTGCACTTGACAAGAAGGTTCCTATACTTCCATCCAAGTTCTGCGAAGAGAATGTGGGAACTGGCATAGTTGTTTCAGTTCCGTCTGATGCTCCGTTTGATTACATGGCTCTGAAGGATCTGCAGAATTCCAAATACAAGAAGCTTGCAGAGGGCATCAAGATTATTCCTATAATCAAGACAAAAGAGTTTGGAGACATGGCTGCAGAGGTCGTATGCAAGCAGATGTATATAAAGGATCAGAAGGATCCGAAGCTTGAAGAGGCGACGAAGATTGTCTACAAGACAGGCTTTCATAAAGGTGTGATGAACCAGAACTGCGGCGAGTATTCAGGCATGCCTGTGGCGCGCGCAAAGGACGCGATCAGGAGGGAGTTTGTGAAGTCAGGTGCTGCAGATCTTATGTATGAATTCTCAGAGCCTGTTGTTTGCAGGTGCGGAAGTGATGTTGTTGTTGCTCTGAAGAACAGCTGGTTCATAGATTACGGGAACAAGAACTGGAAGAGGCTTGCAAAGGAGGCTGTGAACAATATAAGATCTGTCCCAGATGCGACAAGGGATGATTATATTCATGCAATAGACTGGCTTGAAATGTGGCCGTGTGTGAGAAACTTTGGCCTAGGCACTCCACTGCCGCAGGATAAGAAGTTTATAATAGAGCCTCTGTCTGATTCCACAATCTACATGAGTTATTACCTGATTGCTGACAGGATCAAGAAGTATAAGCCGGAGCAGCTGACAAAGGAGTTCTTTGACTTTGTGATGCTTGAGAAAGGTGACGCAAAAACTGTTTCAAACAAAACTAAGATTCCTGTGAAAGAATTGAAGGAGATGCAGACAAGTGTCAACTACTGGTATCCTATGACCTGGCGCGCATCTGCGAATGATTTGATTCAGAATCACCTGACTTTCATGCTGTTCCATCATGCAGCCATATTCCCGAAGAAGAAATGGCCTAGAGGTATAGCTGTCTGGGGCATGGGATTGCTTGAAGGCGGGAAGATGTCAAGCTCCAAGGGAAATGTTGTCCTGGCATCAGATGCAATCCAGAAGTACAGTGCAGATGCAACACGTCTTTTCCTTTTCTCATCTGTGGATCCATGGCAGGACTTTGACTGGCGAGCAGAAGAGGTGAAGAAATACAAAGAAAGGGTTGGGAAGATTTATGAAAAGATTATTTCCATGAAGTGTGAAGGTGGAGAAAAATTGATAGACAAGTGGATTGTTTCAGAGGTTAATAATGTGATCAGGGATTCAACTGACGCACTTGAATTGTTTCAGACCAGAAAAGCTAGCTTGAATACTGTTTTCAAGATGCATGAAGTTATTCGCTGGTATGAGAGGCGCGGAGGAGACAGCAAGAAAACTGTGGATTATGTGAAGAATGTGTGGATCAAGCTTCTGTCTCCATTCATACCACATACAGCTGAGGAGTTGTGGGAACAGGTTGGTGGTGAAGGATTTGTTTCAACATCTTCCTGGCCTAAGCATGACGAGAAGCTGATAAACAACAGGCTGGATAAGATGGAAGGTCTGGTCAGACAGACACTGGAAGACATAAACCAGATAATCAAGCTTGTAAACAAGAAACCTGAACTTGTGAAGATCTATGTTCCCCCGTTCTGGAAATACGAAGTGTACAAGGAGATACTGGAGATTCCTAAGGGTGATATAATCCAGCGTGTTATGAAGAACCCTGAAGTGAATAAGTATGGAAAGCATGCGCTCAGATTTGCCCAGCAGCTGCAGAAGAGTGCAGGCAGGCTTGAAACAATCCCGACGCATGAAGAGGAATTTAATGTTCTGACGGATGCGAAAGGTTTTTTTGAGAGAGAGGTTGGGTGTGAGGTTCAGATCTTGGATAAGCACACAGATAGGTCAGAAAAGGCCTTGAAAGCAGACCCTGGGAAGCCTGGGATAGAGATTGTGTAATTATTTTTTGAATAATTCAAGCATCTTGTAACTTGTTTTGTGTCTATGAAGTATTGTTATTATAATCTGCTGTGCAGACTTGGGTACATGGAATGTATTTGAACCTAATCTCTCTCCACCTTTCTTGTTTACAACTCCTTCCTTTTTGTATCCATTTTCTCTTCTTCCGAAGAGTTCTCTTGTCAGGGAAAGGTATGAGCTTTTCTTTTTGGGTAGATCCAAAATGAAAATAACCATTCTTTCAAGCTGTTCTGGCTGGAAAGATGTTGAAAAGAGCTCTATTCCCTCTGATTCTATGCTTCCCTTAAGCTCCCATTCTTCAAGTGGACCTGCCTTGATTGAGAGATGGTAATCAAAATCTAGCTGTCTCCATTTGTCAAAATCCTTTGATCTTCTGAATCTTGATTCCGCTATTCTGGACGCCTTCAATACTGTTTCTTCATCCTTTTTTGTGCAGTTAAGGAACATATCAATATCACCTTCTCTTGAGAGTTCTCCCCTTACAGCAGAACCGAAAAGGTATGCTGAGATGATCTTGTCCTCTACTGTCCTCTCTAGAAAAAAGAATGTTAAATAATTGGAAACAAATGCAAGAGCCTTTCTTGTCTGTTCAGTCATCCAGTTCACCTATCCTTTCCATGAGGATCTCCTTAAGTTTGTTGAAGGATTTGAGAACGGCATCTATCTGGGTTTTGGTCGACCGTCCGTAAACCAGATTATTTCTGTTTTCTTCTATTGTGTATATGAGATCGTATATATCTTCCTTTCCAGGAAAATCAGCCTGAAGTTTTCTTTCTATCAGAGGCTCAATCTTTTGTTCTGGAAGCGGTCGTTTGAACCAATCATGCTTGACAACCTTTCCTATTGGAATCTTTCCTTCTTTGTGAAGATATATCTCCAGAAGCTCGATTGCACAAGCAGATGTGTGAAGGCCTATAGTAACAGGTCTCTTTTCTATTCCCATTGATATTGCATCTTCTATTTCCTCCATATGTTCCTGGATTCTCTTTCTATGATCTCGCATTGCTCCCATATTGGAATATTAGTTCCTATTATATATAAAGTTTTTGGTACTAAAGTTCCATTTTTTGGAACCAAAGTTCCATAAAACTATTCGAGAATTGATTCTGAAATAATATAAAGAACAAGAACCACAGGTAACTATGTTCATCATACCCTTCGCACTGATAGACCTGCTCGTAGGGATTGCCCTAGCCACTAGTGCGTACTTTGATTTCGCAGGAAACAACCTGATATTCTATCTAGCTATTGTGGGCTTGCTTAAGGGTGTGTACTCCATACTGACAGCAATGGCTGCTGGCTTCTATTATGATGTTATAGGTTGGATTGATGTAGTGGCAGGTATCCTGCTGATGACAACTACATGGGGAATAGCAAGCCACATATTCCTTTACCTGGGAATCATAGTTATACTGAAAGGCATCTACTCATTTATGATGGGACTTGTCACGCAGAATTAGGTTTTAATACTTAGTTTCAATTCTATATTGAGATACATGAACATGCGAGACGTATATGAATACTACTCAAGAGAGGATATAAGGAAGGCATTGTTTGAATTGGCGCAGTCAAGAGAGGTTGTAGGCGTATTCAAGAATGGCGCATTCGGAGCAAGGCCAAATACAATCCTCTACCCCCAGGACATACCAAACATGGTCAAGTCTGGTGTTGTGGAATTCCACAGCTCTATTGAGAGATGGTCAAATCCAATGGCATTGAGGACAGACAACTATGACGATATGAGAACTGGCTGGGATCTGATACTTGACTTGGACTGCAAGGATATGGAACATGGGAAGGTAGCTACTCAGGTATTTGTGAATGTCTTGAAGAAGCATGGTGTCGTCCCATCTGTCAAGTTCACAGGAAATAATGGATTCCACATGGGAATATCATGGGAATCCATGCCAAAGGAGGCTGATTACAAGCAGACTGTGGGAATGTTCCCTGAATTGGCGAGAAATGCTGTTTACTACCTGAAAGAGTTTGTACGCGATGACCTGGAAAAGGCGTTGCTCAAGAAGTTCTCTGTTGAACAGCTTGCAAAACAGTCGGGCAAGAAGATTGGAGACTTCTTTGTTGGAGACAATGTTGATCCATTCAAGATTGTTGATGTTGACACTGTCCTATTGTCGCCAAGGCATATGTACAGGATGCCTTACTCCCTTCACCACAAGACATTCCTTGTCTCACTTCCTATTCATCCAGGAGACCTGGAGGATTTTAAGAGGGAGCATGCTGAACCTTCAAAAGTGAAGGTTGCACACAATTTCCTTTCTGAAAAAGGCGACTCTTCTCTTCTGCTTTCAGAGGTCCTTGACTGGACAGGAAAGCAGACCAAGGAGAAAAAGAGACTGGTAACAAGGAAGTTTGAGATCCTCAAGAAGGTTCCTCTGGATCATGCACCTCCATGTGTGCAGAATATACTTACTGGACTGGAGGATGGAAGGAAGAGATCTGTATTCATAATCACAAACTTCTTATCCAGCCTGAAATGGACATGGGAAGAAATAGAGACTAAGATTGTGGAATGGAATATGAAGAACAAGCCTCCTTTATCTGATAATTACATAAGGATGCAGGTTCGATGGCACAAAAATAGGGACAAAGCCATCCTTCCTCCAAACTGCATACACAAGGGCTGGTATGTGGATATAGGTGTGTGCAAACCAGATCAGACCTGCGGTGGCCAGAAGAAGACTGTGAAGAACCCTGTAAACTACTCTATAAAAAAGTTAGGGTTAAATAAGTCAAAGGGGAAGTATGCTTCTAAGCTACGACGCAATACTAAGAATAGTTAATCAGGAAAAATCAGAGAAAAAACTACTTCAACTTCCTGAGAATTTCTTTACAGACGTAAAGACATATGTGGAAAATAAATCAAAGATGATGGATAAGAAAGAGGGATGGGAACTTGAGTCTGCGCGCAGGCTTGTGCAGGACCTGCTTGAGATACGGGAGAGGAAGATACTTATACTCGCGCTTTACAATGTGAGGTCAGGCGTGTCCTCAGACAACTTCACATCTGAGGAGAAGAAGTTCTTTGATATTCTTGTAGAAAACATCAAGACATTCAGAAACGAGAGGAAGATCATTGTAGAAGGCAGGCCTGAAAAGAAGGAGCTTGTGGTGATAATAGATGATCTGGATGAGTTTGTGGGCATAGATATGAAGACATATGGGCCCTTCAGGAGAGGTGATCTGGTTCATCTACCTGAGGAAAATGCAAAGCTGCTTCTTGGAAAGAAGATGGTAAAGAAGATGGAGGCTTAAGTGCCTCTTTAAATATATAAATACACATAAACCATACATTAGACAGGTGCACTATGAAATATCCTAAAACTGTGAAGACATTGTGTCCTACATGCAAGACACACAAGGAACACACAGTGAAGCAGGTGAAGCAGAAGGGTAGGGGAAAGGCCAGGCCTAATGCTGTTGCAAACCGGAGAAAAGACAGGCATAAGAGAGGTTATGGTGGCCATGGTAAGTACTCGAAGCCTGCTGTGAGCAAGAAGCCCACACAGAAGGTGGATTTGAGGCTGAAATGCAAGGAATGTGGAAAGATGCATCCTATAAAGGGTTTCAGGGTAAAGAAGTTTGAGTTGGTGTAAATATGACATCTAAATTCGTCAAGGTTAAGTGTGAGAAGTGTAAGAATGAGCAGATGATATTCGAGAGAGCTGCTAGTGTTGTTACGTGTTTAGTTTGTGACGAGGTTCTTGCAAATCCAACAGGCGGCAAGGCTGATATAAAGGCAAAGATAATTAAGTGATTCATTTTTATGAGAAAGATGGGAAATCCAGAAAGGAATGAGGTTGTGGTGTGTCAGGTATTGAAGGTGCACCCTAATTCTGTTATTGCGAAATTGGTTGAGTATGACAAGACTGGTTTGATACATGTGTCTGAGGTTGCGAGTAAGTGGGTTCGTGATATCAGGGATTTTGTGAAGGAGAATCAGTATATTGTTTGCAGAGTCATGAAGATTGATAGTAATGGTATTTACTTGTCCATCAAAAGGGTTCCAAGAAGTCAGGCTTCGAGCAAGCTGAATGAGTACAAGAGGGACACAAAATCTGAGAAGATGCTTGAGCTGATTGGGAAGAAGATGAAAAAGAACCTGGATCAGGCTTACAAGACAATTGGATATGACATTGTGGAGGCATTTGGTTCTCTGACAAAGGGGTTTGAGATAGCTGCAAAGAATCCTGATCTTTTCAAGAGCAAGGGCATCAAGAAGGAATGGATAGATGCCATAATAGAGATTGTGAACAAAAACAGGGCTCAGAAGAGCTACAGGGTCACAGCTGACCTCATAATCACATGCCACAAGCCTGATGGTGTAAAGGTGATCAAATCTGCTTTGAGTAAGGTGAAAGGGGATGGAATACAAATCAGCTATGTTTCAGCTCCTAAGTACAGCCTTGTTGGAACAGGCAGCAACTACAAGGAGATTGAAAACAAGGTTGAGACGATTGCAGAGTCCATAGTCAAGGACATTATAAAGACTGGTGGAAGGGCAAGCTTCAAGATTGAGGACTAGCATCTGCGAAGTCCACTATTTTCACTCTGTTCTTTTGATTTTTGCTTCTGATATATACTCCATCTGTAGTGAGTATAATAGAGTGATTGGATTCAAAGCCATCAATCGTAAGGGTATCTCCCATTGCCACTGCCAATCCATAGTCTGCATGGTCTCCTATTGTGGAGTATCCCGCTATCTCATGAGGCAGATGATTATGATGAATCCTCCATCCATATACATCCCTTTTGGCTACCTTTTTTATAGCATCTGCTACATCTATCACATCTATTGATTCCTCGCTCCTGTAATATCCGCTCATATTTTCACCTGTTTGTAAAAACTTTTTTTAATTAAATGTTCGTTACATACTGTTTTGGTAGAACATTGAATGTTTACTATATATGAACTTTTTCATTTATAAATTCAACAGATGTTTATTCTTCTTGTCATTCTTTTTGTCCTGGATCTGAATATGAATGTACCATCATGTATGTCGGTTTTGTGCCTGAAATACGCATTTTTTAACCAAAAAACCACTATTTAAACCAGGATTACTAATCGATAATATGGTACTGGAGAACTTGGGTTCGAGTCTGAAGAACGCCTTCAAGAAGGTCACAGGCCTTGGAGTTGTGGACAAAGAGGCAGTCGAAGCTGTAGTCAAGGATCTGCAAAGAGCATTGATAATGGCAGACGTGGATGTGGCCCTGGTTTCTGAGCTATCAAGCAACATCAAGAAGAAGGTTTTGGGTGAAAAGCCTCCTGCAGGCATGACAATCAGGGAGCATTTCATACGCATCCTGTATGACGAGCTTGTAGGCTTTCTTGGAAAGGATGCAGGAGAGCTCCAGCTGAAGAAGCAGAGGATCATGACTGTTGGCCTGTTCGGTAGTGGAAAGACCACAACCATAGGAAAGCTTGCCAAGTGGTTCAAGACACGTGGTCTGAAGCCTGGCCTTGTTGCATGTGATACACACAGGGCAGCTGCACAGGATCAGCTTAAGCAGATTGGAAAGAAGCTTGATATTCACGTATACACAGAGGGAAGGAAGCCTGAGGATATAGCTAAAAAGGCATTGGAGAAGTCAAAGGAAGACATACTCATTTTTGATACTGCAGGTCGTGATGCACTGGACAAGGAGCTTGCAAAGGAGCTGACTAATCTGGGAAAGATCATCAAGGCTGATGAAACGATTCTAGTGATACCAGCAGATATAGGACAGGCTGCTAGGAAGCAGAGCGAGGAGTTCAACAGGCTTGTTGGTATTACAGGAGTGATTGTTACCAAGCTGGACGGAACAGCAAAGGGTGGTGGTGCTCTTGTGGCAACAGCTGTTTCAGGAGCTAAAATCAAGTTCATAGGCATTGGGGAAAAGACTGATGATTTTGAATCATATGATCCAAAGAGGTTTGTTTCCAAGCTGATTGGATATGGGGACATACAAGGCCTGCTTGACAAGGCAAAGCAGGCTGGATTTGATCAGAAATCTGCTGAGAAGATCATAAAAGGTGACTTCACCATGAATGAGTTCTACGAGCAGATAAAGGGAATGAAAAAAATGGGCTCGCTCTCGAATGTGATGGATATGATCCCGGGCATGGGCAAGATGAACATACCAAAGAACATGCTTGATGTTCAGGAAGAGAAGATGGAGAAGTGGAGTCATATAATCACGTCTCTTACTCCTAAAGAGAAGGAGGACCCGGATATTATAAAAGCCTCAAGGATAAAAAGAATAGCAAAAGGGTCAGGAACTTCAGAGGCTGCAGTGCGTGACCTGCTGAAGTACTACAAGCAGACAAAGAAGATGATGAAGCTTGCCAAGGGTGGCAAAGGCATGAAGCGGGGGCCTCTGGCACAGCTAGCGAAACAGTTCGGTTTGAAGGTGTAAATATGGCGAAATATGAATGTGAAGCATGTGGATGGCAAGGCAAGCCACTATTCATGGAACCTGCAACCAGGATGTGTCCAAACTGCAGGAGCGTGAATGTCAAGAAGGTTAAGAAGGAAGAATAGAATATGCGCCGGTGGTCTAGTGGTATGATTTCACCCTGCCAATCAACGACTGTGAAATCGGTCCGAGCAGATCGGTGGAGGCGCGGGTTCGATTCCCGCCCGGCGCATTATTTTAAATAAGCAAATCAATAACTATACATGCCACTTAAGACAACCAAGAAACCTACAAAAACTACGCGCACGACTTCTCGGACAAGACCCAAAACTGTTAGAAAGAAAGAGGACGTACTTGAAGAAAGGTTTAATGATTTTGCAGAAGAGATGGAAAACCTGGGGAAGAAGTTTGAGAAGAAGGGATGTGAGTGGGACACATGGTTCCACAGGACATTTGGTTGGGTTGGCCCCCTGATCTCGAGTGTTTTTGGCCTGATCATACTCGCTTTAATTATCTGGATAATGGGCCTGGTTAACATGCCTCTTGGAAATGCTTTCATGGAGAACATAAGAATGTTTTTGTCCGGCTACATAGGATGGTTCTTCCTGATATTTCTGTTCTTCTCATTTACTTCATACATATCCAAAGCGTACAGGAGAGGATATATGCCGTTCTCGCCACTTGTGACAGCTGTTGGTATTGTGATTGCATTCTGGGTAATACATCATGCACTCCTGATAGCTAACCTGTCTGTTGGAAGTGTTGTAGTTGGGGAGGTTGCAAACTTCATAGGATTGAATTACATGTGGATATTCCTGTTCTTCTTTGTTGTGGGATACATGGTTCTGTTTGTGAAGATAAATCTGGGAACGCCTGTGAGAGATGTGTTAAAAGAGGATGTGAAAAGCAGGCCTGTCAGAAAGTCCAAGAAGGAAGGCATACAAAGGCTGTACAGGTCAGGAAAGGACAAGATCCTCGGAGGAGTCTGCGGAGGTATTGGAGAATACCTGGGTGTGGACCCTGTGATAATCAGGCTCATCTGGATCATCGCATTCTTTGCTTGGGGGATTGGCCTTGTGGCTTACATAATCGCATGGATAATCATACCACGAAATCCACGGCATGCTTGGAAAGATTAATTTTACTTCACTTTCTTGTCCAGGGCCCAGCCGAATATTGTCAGGCCTATTGGAATGCTTACGTATGTAAGGCCTATGGATGCGAAGTAGGCTTCGAATGTGACTCCCATGAAAGGCAGCAATGCCACGTAATCTAGTATCCAGCCTATTACCATCCACACTATTCCTATCATCAGGCCTTCCTTCATGTAGTTGCCTTTTTGCTGGAAGAAATACCACAATGCAAACAACATTCCGAACAGAGCCATCACAATGGATTCAAAGGAATGTATCCAGGCCTGGTAGGCAAGCAGCGGGATTGCGGCCACGTATGCTATTGCCCATAATACAATACCCAGAACAATTGCTAGGATATACTTGTTCATGAAAAGAAATTGATTTGGTGTATTAAATTATTTCTCTTTGTCTGGCTTGGTGGTGTTGCATACCACAGTGTCGCAGTTGTCGCAGTACTTGGAATGTTCGTCACAGAATTTGACTTTCATGTCTCCGATCTTTCCCTCACATACCACGTCTGTCAGATCCTTTCCGCAGGTGATGCATTTATACTTCATATAAATCTCTTCCACTCAAGTTTTAAATTAGTTGCGTAAAATTATTAAAACTGGATTGAATGGCATGTTTTTTACTGGTTGTTACCATTATATAACATGGACTTCAAGGACACGCAGCTTTTCAGGATGTACATCATCCTGTTCTTCAAGGATATAGCAGGATCCATGTTCTACATATTCACGCCTGTTTTCTTGTTCATAAATGGGTTCTCTTTCCTTCATATAGGATTGTTCTTCATCTTCATGAGCCTGACAAGTGTGGGATCTGTGTTCTTCTTGGGTGGTGGTTTTTTGAAGATAAAAACAAAGCTGTCCATGAATATTGGCCTGATGTTCCTGATACTGAGCATGATATTGCTGTATTTCACGCCCGTACATCCGCAGCTTCTCCTGGCTGCAGCTGTACTGATGGGCCTGAAGATAGCGTTCTTCTGGATTCCAGCACATACGACATTTGCATATGAGAGCAAGGGACGTGTGATGGGAAAGGAGGCCAGTATATATGTAATCATGCAGAAAACAGGAAACATAATAGGTCCTCTACTTGCTTCTTTTGTGATACTATTCTGGGGAATTGAGTACATATACTTTGTTGGAATATTCTTTGTTTTAATATGCATGGTAATTATTACGACACTGAAGGCGTCCTTCACCATGCACAAGGTTGATTTCAAGAAGGCATTCTCCAGGTTTGACATGGGAGTCTCGCTCGCACTTGCAGGAGATGGCATAAACCACAGGATGCTGTCATTTGCGCTTCCTCTTTTCATATTCATAATAATAGGAAGCGCTGCTCCTATTGGTTGGGTAGTTGCAGGCGCTGTTCTCCTCAGCTTCATTTCAATTATATTGATTGGCATCTTCTCTGATTACAAGAAGAAGTTTGAGAATCGGATATTTAAGATAGGTGTAGGAGCAAGCTCGCTTACATGGATATTCAGAATATTTGCATTCAACTTCTGGACCCTTCTGATACTTGAGTACTTTGACAACCTTGCATCATCTGCAAGAAACGTTCCATTTGTTGCATACTACTACAATAAGGCTAGAAATAGTCATCACGTGCTGGAATACACAATGGTTCGGGAGATTATAATACACACAGCAATTGCTTTATCCCTGATTCCAATAACACTGACGATGATGTTCTTTCCAATACAGTATGTATTTGTGATTGGCGCTGTTGTTGTGTGGATGGACATCTTCATGGTGAAAAAACCGCAGAAGCTATTCTTCCACAATTATATGCATCCACATAAGTAGTCTGGAGGTAATAATATAATATGGCTCTGATAGAGAATGTGACTTTATTCATAAGGGATTTTTCAGTTCAGGAAGGGTTGACTGTCTTAGAGCCCATGATTGTTTTTATAATAGGCATGGTAATCTATTCCATGTTCATCTTCAAGTTCTACAATCTGATTTCAAGAAGGGTTGTCTTCACATTCACAGGCGGAACATACAGCCAGCATTCTGGCCTGAAGAAGTTTGCATACATCCTGGAGTACATATTCCTGTTCCCTGTAATAACATTCATCTGGTTCTTTGTCATATCAGTGATACTTGCCATGATCTCAGAAGTGCTGACAATTGGTAATGTGTTCCTGATATCCATGGCTGTGCTTGCAACAATAAGAATAACTGCATACTATGACGAGAATCTTTCAAGAGACGTAGCAAAGCTACTTCCATTCGCGCTTCTAGCAATCTTCCTTCTGGATATATCAACAATCTCCATACACACGCCATTTGAGATAATCTCCCAGTTATCTGGGATAGGGAAGGAACTGATATACTACTTCGGATTCATATTCATTGTTGAGGTGGTACTGAAGGTAATTGGTCATCATGTTGGAAGTGGTAGTACCAAATCACGTAAAGAAGTGTCTCCCGTTATTGATGGAAAAAGGAATTAGATGTCACATTTTCCGTATCCACATTCCGGGTTGACGCATGAATTGCAACCATTCTCTATCTTCAATGTCTTCTGGCTGCACTCTGGACATACACGTAAGAGTTTGTTATCGTCATCCTTTACATTCCTTTGTTTCGTTTGAGTCTCTACTGTTATCTCCTTTTCTGGAGCGTCAACCTCTTCTATGAAAAATGTTTTTCCTGCTTCAAACATATTATTCCTTCCTATGTATAAACCTGTACAAGCTGTTTGTGTTTTCTATTGGTCCTTTTTGGAGAGCATGATATGGGGTTGTGAGTGTTCCATCAGGTAATACAAATACCTCTTCGCCTTTCAGCAATACATCCTGTCCTTCCTCGTTTGTTATCTTGAATAATTTCTCCTTTATCTCCTGGAATCTTGTTCTCTTGCTTTCAACGCTTAGTATTGGATATCTGCTTCCGTCACGATAAATTGTGATACCCTTCAGGCCAGCCTTCCATGCGTCTATGTATATGTTTGAGATTGTTTCAGGGTCTATATCCTCTGGGAGATTTACTGTGGATGATATGCTGTGATCTATGTTTTTCTGGCAGATGCCCTGGATATTTATCCTCCTGTTAGGATCTACATGATGAGCTGTTCTGAAGAAATGTGTTGGAAGTATCTTCCTTAATTCATCCTCGGTCTTGGCGCTCTGCATCTGATTATCAAGCCCCTTCAGATCTATGTAGGCCTGAACTGTTGAGTGGAATATCTTGAATCTCCTCTCTTCAAAGGATTCTGATCTTCGTGTGTAGTATAAAGCGAATATGGGTTCTATACCTCCTGAGACACCTATGTATTGCTTTTCCCCACTTCTGAATCCTAGGGCTATGTTTGATATGGTGCCGGTTGGTGCAATTGTGAGAAGCGCTATATTTCTCAAGCCATTCTCCTTTATCATATCCTTTGTCTCATCATCCAGGGTCTCCCGGAAGAACCTGCCTTTGGCATAATTTTCGTAATTAAACAACGGTGAAGGGCTCTTCTCCTCTGCAAGTTTTGCAGATGACTGATAAGCAACATTAGCTATAAATCTTCCCACCTTCTCCATTATTTCTATGCCTTCAGATGAGTCATAACCCAGGCCAATCTGATTAAGCATGTCTGCAATTCCCATGATTCCCAATCCAATGCGCCTTGTTTCACTTGATGCCCTTCTTTGTTTCTCTAGTGGATTCAGAACCTCATTCCATGTGATCACATTGTCCAGGAATCTTGTCAAAACCTCTACTGCATCTCGCAGACTCTTCCAGTCTATCTCTGCATCATCTGTGTAGCCGTTTGCAACAAAACGTGAAAGATTGACTGCCCCTAGGTTGCATGCTCCTCCATCTTCAAGTGGAATTTCACCGC
>JBDRNB010000070.1:0-4945 GCA_043811635.1 Candidatus Aenigmatarchaeota archaeon | reverse complement strand
CGGTGTTGTTCCTGATCTCTGTGGATCTGTATAAACTAGCTCTATATCATTGCCTGTGTAAACCTTTGCAAGGAATAAGATAGTTGTATCTGTTTTATTCAGGTACTCAAACTCGATGCCGTCT
Source organism: Candidatus Aenigmatarchaeota archaeon (assembly GCA_043811635.1). Classification (GTDB taxonomy): domain Archaea; phylum Aenigmatarchaeota; class Aenigmatarchaeia; order QMZP01; family QMZP01; genus JBDRNB01. The sequence continues at coordinate 4,821 of JBDRNB010000070.1, read as the reverse complement.
AATATGAATGTCTCTTCAGGCAGCAATGTCTGGTCGTCTATTTCCACTGAGTCTCCATCCACTGTGAATTCATAATTATTATCGCCGAGATCTAGAACGCCTGTGTTGTTCGATATGCTTTCCTTTCTTGTTATCTTTGCCGCGAAGTCTCCTTGCCTGGACAGAAGATCATCAACTATATTCTTGCCAACACCAGCTGCTTCTATCTGTATGAAATAGCCGCCTTGCTGGCTTCCGAGGCTTGTGAACTTCATCTCTTGTAGACCGTAAAGGTTTGATCGTGTCTCAAGTGTTGACATGACCTGTCTTATTGTCTCAGCTGATATGTTCTCACCCTCTGGCTCCAATATGATTCTAGTCCCTCCCTTGAGGTCTAAACCTAGGTTGAGATTGTTTCTGTCAATATCGAGCGTATCTATGCCCAGGGTGTCGTTGACAAAAAAGGATATATCCTGCTTGTTCACCTTAAGTCTGACATCTCCGTATATGCCTGCTACCTGCACCTTCCACTCATCCAGGTTCTTTATTGGGATATCATTTACGTGTGTTATGATGTCTCCCTGGCCTATCATGCCGGATGCTGGGGATTCTGTGGATACATACACAACCTCAACACCATCTCGACCGTAGGGATATGTTTTCAAACCTACTGCAAACACTGATCCTAAAACCATCACAATCAGTATCAGGACCTTCCAGTTTTTGATCATGCCAGACCCTTCCTTTCCATATACCATCTGAGCACGCTGGCATTCATCAGCCATGTGATTACAATGTCGATTAATAGTCCTATAAGCAACACCATGGATATCTGAGTAAGGATCTGCGTGATGTTGAAGATTGTTAGCACTGCCAGGGCTCCTATGCTTGTAAATGACATTGTGAGGCTTGTCTTCAGTGTTTTGTTTATACGTTCCTTTATCTCACCTGTTCCCTTAAGTAGTCGTGTTGTCAGAAGTATGTCTGTGTCAACAGAATAACCTATGATCATAAGAAGCGCTGCAAGGCTTGCAAGAGAAAGCTGGATTCCGAAGACCTGCATTACAGCGAGTGTGATTATGAGATCGAAAACAACAGCTGATATTACTGCCATGGAAGGAACAAATGTTCGGAAGATGAAGAAGACTATCACAGCCATGAACACAAGTGCTATTATGATTGCGATCTGAGCTTGGGCCCAGAATGCCTCTCCAAGACTTGATCCAATCTGATGCACGGTTGTGTCTAACACATTGACACCGAAATCAGACACGTCAGCCAATAACGCATCAGAATCCACATCAGCCTCTGTGTTTATAAGAAGAGTTGAACCTGAGATCCCACTAAGCTCACGTATGTACACATCACCGTAGCTGGCTGATAAGAAGGATGTGAGTTCAGGTATGTCGACACTGTCAGTTAGCTTGATTGTTAACAGGGTTCCTCCCTTCAGATCTATGGATCTCTCGAACCATTCCCCTGTCTGAATATAACTGTTTGCTAATAATCCCACAGATGCAAGCAGCATGACGACTGGCACTATTATGAATAGTTTGTAATTCATTCCATCACTCGTTAATATTTATTACCTGTTTGGCTTAATAAGACCCATGTATGATGTAATAATCGTAGGAGCAGGTCCAGTTGGTCTATATACAGCAAATATTCTAGAGAAGAAATTAAAAGCTTTGGTACTGGAAAAATCCAGGGAAATAGGCAAAAAGGCATGCTCAGGCCTTTATTCATCAAACCTAGACTCCATAATCAAGTTCAAGAAGACTTGGGTAGAACATGAGGTGAATGGAGCTGTCCTGCACTCGCCACTGGGAACAGATATAATGGTGAAGAAGGATAAGACAGCTGCTCTTGTTGTTGATCGTGAACTCTTCACCAAGGGCCTTGCAGAAAGGGTCAAATCCAGGATAATTACGGATTGCTCTGTGAAATCAATAGACATAGGCTCTCATGTGACCTGTCACACGAGCAAGGGTGATTTTGAGGCTAAGATAATCATAGGATGTGATGGTGCTAATTCAGTTGTTAGAAAACACTTTGGCGAGGAGCCAGAGGAGATTGTGAATGGCCTTATAGCTGTTGTGGATAAGAAGGATCAAGGGGATTCTGTTGAGTTGTGGTTTGATTCTAAGAAGCTGCCTGATGGCTTTTTCTGGAAGATCCCGCGTGGTAAAACAACTGAATACGGCATGCTTGGCCACAAGGCAACGTACAAGCAACTGGTATCATTCTTCAAGATAAAGAAATACAGGAGGCATGCGGCTTCCATTCCAATGGGACCTTGCAAGACCTACTTCCCCCGCACGCTTTTGATAGGGGATGCAGGAGGCATAACCAAGCCATGGAGCGGGGGTGGAGTTATGTATGGAATCAAATGCGCGCAGATAGCAAGAGACGTCATCTTCAAGTCATTCAAGATGCATGACATGTCTGAGAAGGTCTTGAAGGAATATGAGGACAGGTGGAAGGAAGATATAGGAAAACATATAGCAACAGGAATGCTCTTCAGAAAGATCTTCAAAAACCTTGACAACAAATCCCTTGACATCCTTTTCAAGAAGATGAAGAAAAAGAATCTGAACAAGTTGGATATGGACTTCCCTGTCTTTGGGTAGTTGTATATCACTCTCAGGACTATAGATTTTTTGAACCAGTTATCAGGGGAAGGATGGTATGCCTAAGGCCTGTAATATATATTAAACAACTTAGACAGGACTCAATCATGCATTTCATCACAGTGAGTATGGTGATGGTCATGATGTGAAGTGTAGTCGTAGATTAGAAGAAGTTCTCCCAAGGCTGCTATGAATGTGCCCACGAACATGAATATGTATGGAATGTATAGGAAAGGGAATGCAAGCAGCATGTCCTGCGCCCCAAGTGAGATTGCCATGCCAAAGACAACATATGCAAAGTTCTTCTCAGGGAAACGCCGAAGAAAAAGGAATATGATTCCGAACGGTATCACGAACATGAAGCCGCTCAAGGCTAGTATGACCTCCTGTATGGGCTCAGGGCATGTCAGTTCTGTGTAAGGGTCCGGGGTTTCTGGAAAGAGGTCTAATATTATTATTGTACCTCCCTGGCAACCGTAGATTGCTCCTGTTGTCAGGTGGCCTGCCTCATGGAGCACAAGGGATGCAGAAAGTATGGATGCATTCAGAAGTGTGATATACACAATCAGTCGGAGGAAGGATAAAAGAGGGCTTCGCATAAGCTTTATCTTAAGCTTCTGAGGCCTGACGAAATGATCAAACTCAAGGCCGTATCTTATGAAGTAGACAAAGGCTATCAGAAGCAGTATGTTTGGGATGAATATTATCTCATTCAAGCCTGAAAGACCTGAAGTAAGAAGTATCAATATGATGGAGAACACATACGCCAAACCAAACAGGCCTGAATGTTTTATCTTCCGTGTGGAGAGGATGAACAGGATGAAGAATACTATGCCTATTATGTAATGTGCGATTGACATTGTTATGGTTTGCCATGGGGTGTTGTAGAATACAACCAGGAGTGGTACAAACAAGAGTGGTATCAGGAATTCCAGCTTCCTTATGTTTGATATCCTTGCTAAAAGGAGTATCAGGAAGAATGCTATCCATACTATTTGTAACACCTTTGCCTCAAGTGTGAAGGGCAACTCAAACCCAATGGAACTCATCATAAACAGATAACCTGTTACCAAGAATGAAGCTCCTATCAGCATGAAATACAAACTGGCTTGGAAGTTCTGCTTCTTCCTCTGGAGAAATATCAGCTGACATAATATGAAAATAAGCAGTTCAGAGATTGCTGATATTAGTATTAAATTCATATGGATTGGTGCCTTGCGGATCTAAACATACCTCTGTGAATATCATCCAGCCTTTTCTCAAGCCTGTCTATATCATTCCCCAGCCTTTCAACCTCTTCCAGGGAATAGAATATCTCGCTGTTGGATTTTTCTATCTCGTCACTCAGCTTTCTTAGGCTTTGTATCATCATCCTGAATTCTGCAGAAAAGCTGGAAAGTATTTTTTCCATCTCCTCCCTTACCTTGGCTGGTATGATGGTGTTTATTATATCCGCACTTGCGTCTGACAATTTTTGCAGCTGAGTGAGCGTTTGTGGGTTAAGTGTTAGCCTTATGGTGCTCAGAATATCCTCTACATCCTTTATCCTTTTTTCTGTGTTCTCCTGGAATGTGATGAGCCTTTTGTCCAATTCTTCATTCTCTATACCCTCCTCGGAAAACCCACCGAACATGGATTCTTGCTTCTGTTTTTTCGGCTTCTCTTCTTCAGGAGGTGCCTCTAACTTTGCCAGTCTTGACTCCAGATCAGGTAGTTTTTCCAGGATTGAAAGCTTCTCTTCAAATGGCTTTAGAATCTCTGTTATCTGTTGATTAGCAGCATCTGAGCCAACCTTGGGCTGCTGCAGCTTTTTTCCAAGATTCTTTATATTCTTCTTCATCTGCTCTGTATAATCTTTAAGTTCAGTTTCCAGATTCTTTAGATCAGGAGAACCTGTTGCTACAGGCTTTCTCTTTGCAGATAACTCTATGATTTTTGCAAGGCTCTTTGTCTTGTCTTCCAGTTTTTTCTTATCTGCTTCCAGTTGTTTTATGATTTCCTGCTCTGACCTTTGTTCCTTGGCTTCTTGTTTCGCTTCCTTTTCTACTTCTGGCATCCTCTAACCTCAGTGTTAGTTTATTTAAGGCCTTTTGTCTTGTTTTGATCTCTGTACTCAATTGTGATAGAATATCATTGGCCTCTTTCACTTGTTCTTCAAAAGGCACATGGTGATAGGGTATTGATTTGGCGTGATACTCAATATGATTTCCCT
>JBDRNB010000069.1:0-6347 GCA_043811635.1 Candidatus Aenigmatarchaeota archaeon | reverse complement strand
TGCTTATCTCACTGAATCGGATTGGATATATCTTGCTGAAGGTCTTCTTTACATGCCTCTGTGGAATACCAGATATAACTGCCTTCATAAATTCCTCCATTGTGGACGCCTTTACCTTATCCTCAATATATTCCTTTATACCCTTTCTAACAGCCTTCTGAACACCCCTTTCTACATTCCTGTTCAGAATGGCAAGAACATAAACCTGTATCTTCCAGTTATCCTTTGTTGTCGCATAATCGATAGACGTGACCTTTTGTGAACCCTTTCTTATATACCTGGATATGTACTCGTTCAGGCATGTGTAACCATTAAACAATGTATGTGCATTCCTGCCTTCAACCCTGTCTATCTTGAACTTCATCTTCATGTAGTACTTGGCTGGTTGCCTGAAGAAGTCGCCGACATTGATCTCAACAGTTCTGCCTATGAGTGTCTTGGGGTCAGTCGTAGGAGTTTCATTTATCAATGATTCTCCAAAAGATTTGGGACTCATGATTGAGAACCAGTCTTTTCCCTTCCATTTCTTTACCACAGTTTTCTTCTCTTCCTTTGGCTCGTCCTTAGGTGCGTCTTTTTTCTTCCCTTCCTTTAGAGCCTCTGCCTTAACTTTTTGCTGTCCCATGCGTATTCACCACGTTCTTTAGTATACTATTAGTACTATTTATAAACCTTTCCACAGTGTCTTTTGGTATGGTGGCGCCTGCACTTCCTATATGACCGCCCCCTTCTCCTCCAACTTCCTTGGATGCAATAGCAACTACCTCCTTGAGGTTTACACCTTTCCTTACATCCTCGTCAGATGCCCGTGCGCTCACCTTAACCTTAGAATCCTCTGTATGCGCAAATGCGAAGAGCGGCTTATCAGAGAAATTAGACTTGCTTAGTATTGAGGTTACATTTGATATTATATGCTCTGATATATTGTCTTCTGCAAAAATATAATTCGCTACCTCGCCCCTTTTCATAGCATCCGGGTTCTTTTGTACCCAGCTCAATGCGGTTCCAATCTCCTTTCTATATTTCTTTAGCATGGTCTTCACATTCTGCGAAAGCTTGACATCATTGAAACAAAGAGCAATGCCAAGATAAGACTGGTTCAGCTTTCCGCACGCATTCACCATCGTCGCAAATTCAGACGCATTGCTAAACATGGTTTCCCGTCCTGGTAGCTCATAAACATCCCCAAATATCCAGTCAGGATTATCCTCACCCCCTCGTATTCGTTCTCTTATTATGCCTGACGCAAGTTTTTGCTGCTCCTCCAATGTGAGCTCAGCCAAGGTTCTCCAATCACCATCTCCATTCTTCAGATCAATATTTAGTTCATTCAAGAACTGAACAGCGCCTGACTCAGATCCTGATATGTTGGGTATCGCGGGATCTGATGAATATTCAAGAACCTTATGTAGCGGACGCGTGTTCATGCCCCATAATCTAAGGCCCTTCTTCACCTTTATCTTGTTCACAGACTCAGCATCCTTCAGTATCTCCCTGTTAATACCGCTTACACCCCAGTCAGCTCCAATAGACCCTGCCTGAGAATCTCCAATAGCTCCTATAATAGCAAGCTCACTCAAATCTATATTCTCAGGATTCACACCCCTGGCTATTAGGTATGTAACTCCAGAACCTGATATATTCTCTGTGATTCCGAAGTGAGTTGGATTTATGTGGATTATACTTGAGTCTGTCCTTATCTCACCTTGGGGTTGGTGATGATCAGCAATTATGATAGTTGCATCTTTCAACTTTTCTTGAATCAGATCCAGCTGTCCTGCACCAAAGTCCAGAAATATGAAAAATCTTTCATCAGACTTGCTCAACATCTCTATCTCATCCTCTGTCAGCTGTTTTATGATTGAAAGATGAAAGCTCTTCTTCTCCCTCATGAGGGTCTTCACCATTATGGCAGCAGAGGATATCCCATCACAATCGTAGTGGGAGAGAATCCTGATCTTTTCGCTTGTTAGCTTTATCTTCTCAGCTGCAGAAAGAGCCTCTTTTACAAGGGAATCAACTACTTCTTTCATAACAAATCACTTTTATTAGAATATCTTATTAGATATACCATTTGATTAATAGGTTGTGAAAAAATATATAGAGTATGGCAGATAGATATTCCAGACAGATACTGTACTTTGGAGAGAAAAACCAGGAGAAACTCTCAAAAGCGACCGTGTGCGTAGTTGGTTGCGGAGCCCTTGGCTCTGCTGCAGCTTCAATGCTTGCCAGAGCAGGAGTGAGTCTCAAGCTGATTGACACGGATGTGATTGAGGAATCAAATCTGCACAGGACAGACCTGTTCGAAGAAGGTGACATAGGAAAGAACAAGGCTGAGGTTGCAAAGAAGAGACTGGAAAAAATCAATTCAAGCATAAGGATTGAATCACGCTCAGAAGAAGTGACTTCAGACAACGTCAGCATAATCTCAGCTGACATAGTTGTAGACTGTACAGATAATATAAGAACGAGGCATCTGATAAATGAATTCTGTATAAAAAACAAGATTCCCTGGATATATGGTGCTGTTGTGGGTTTGCAGGGAATGTCAGCAGTGTTTCATGGAAGACCATGTTTCAGATGCATGGTCTCTAAGGATATTCAAGAAGACCAGCTTGAAACGCCCAACACACATGGAGTATTATCTCCTGCCTGCCGCATGATATCTTCGTGGCAGGTCTTGCAAGTTATAAAAATACTCACAGGAAAATCAGAATTCGGAACACTCTTAAGCTTCTCCCTAGAAAGCCAGGAATTCTCCTTTTCTAAAATAAAACCAGATACCAGTTGCAATGTATGCGCTAAATAAACTCTTTGGAATCCTGTTTCTTCCTTTCCTTATCCTGGTGATATTCCAGTGCCATACTCTCTAAAGATTTTCCCTTGCCTGAATCCTTTGACTTTCTCTTTCTTATATTTACAAAGAGTGGGAAGTTCACAGCCTCTCCTACAATCAATCCTGTCCCAACCTTTAGAGATGATATCCTGTCAGACACATCCTTGGTGATGCCCTCAGAGCTTTCCTCTATATGTTTCAGGTCATATGGGTTTGTAATCCTCAGTATGAACTGCGTATTACATTGTGACAAAGAGGTAGTGGAAAGCATCTTAGGCCTCTGAGAAATCAGGCAGAGTGAGGCCCCGAATTTACGACCCTCACGGGCTATCTTTGTAATTATGCCCCTGGCCAGAGCAGCCTCTCTTTTCGTGCCTTCTGGAGCAAACTGATGCGCCTCTTCAATTATCAAAACAAATGGGGGTATCAGTCCCTTTGTGCGCGCATTGAAAAGCTTCTCTGCCAGATGTGAAACAATTATCTGCTTCTTCCTGCCGCTGGTGGTGTCAGATAAATCAACAACAGACAATTCACCTTGGATTGCAAGCTTGTTTAGATCGGGTGTCTCAGCAACATCAAACAGATCCAGCCTCTTCACATTATCAAGATGTAATAGCAGCTGATCCTTTGTGACAGCATTCTTGGTATTCTCTTCTGTGTATTGTATCAACTCATCCATATTGAATGGGTTCTTTCTCAACTCAGACAGATGTTTCATCAGCTCCCTTCTCTGTGCGCCTGAAACAATCTCAGGAATCAGGTCAACAATCTCATAAGGCGACATCTCAGACAACCCTAGTTTCACACTTGAGGATTCAAACACATGGGTCTTGTTTATGTAGTTTGGGTCATCCGCAAAAGATCTATACTCTCCATGCGGATCCATGATTATCACAGCCACACCAGACTCCGGCTTCCTTCCAAGAAGCTCCTCAATCATCACACTAATCAGATAGCTCTTACCAGCTCCGCTCAATGCAAGAACAGCCATATGCTTTTGGAGCATGCGCGTCAGATTCACATTCACATCAAGATCGTGATGAGGAAGCTTTCCTATATGTATACCACCATCTTCAAATCCAAAAAATTGTTTCAGCAGCTTCATGTCAGGTTCCACAACATCGCTTCCTGGAGACGCTGGTCTGGTTGAATCAACAAACCTCTCATTGCTGTACAAACCCATCACAAACGCATCTGCAACATCATACTCCCAGTAATCGACTGGAAAGCTCTCAGCCATCTTCCTTCCATCATCCTCTATCTTCTGAACAGACTCAGCATTCTCAAAATACCTGTTTGACTTGAATATGTCAGAAACACGTGCAACCAGAATCCCATTTCTTGTTTTGATCTGGACAAACTGCCCCCTTTGTACAGGAGAATCCTTCTTTATCACGAATGAAAACTTCCTGGTTGAAGGTCCATCAGGAGTTGATATCACGCTACCATAAATCTCAGACATGGATTATTATTATGATGAAACAATTAAAGTGTTATTGTTTCATCAGCTGTAAATAACCTTAGGTTATTTACATTAAAATAAAAAATTTAAGTAAGGATATGGAACCAGAATTTGTCACAGGAGAAGCGGCAGTCTTGCTCGGAGAAAAGTTGATAGTGTCTGACCTACATATAGGTATAGAACATGAATACTACAAATCAGGCATCAAGATGGAATCCCAGACACATGTCATGAAGACACGTCTTGACAGCATAATAAAAATATCCAAACCAAAGGAGCTGATATTCCTAGGAGACATCAAGCACAAGGTTCCAGGCATATCATACCAGGAGGTGAAGGAGATTCCAGAATTCATAAACCATTTTTCTAAGGAAATAAAGGTCACAGTTGTGATGGGGAACCATGACCCGGGCATAGAAAACCTGGGAATTAAATTCCATGTGAAACCAACAGAAGGATATGCTTCAGATGACGTGTATCTAACACACGGTCACACATGGCCTGACAAGGGCTTCTTGGGATGTAGATACATAGTCATGGGACACATCCAGCCACAGATAGAGTTCAAGGATAAACTAGGTTATGTGTGGAGGGAGCCTGTTTGGGTGAGAACAAGGATAAGCCCTGCAAAGCTGAAGAGCAGGTACGGAAAAGTAAAGAACCTGCCTGAGTTAATCATCATCCCAGCATTCAACACCTTCATAGGCGGAATGATTCTGAACAAAAAAGGCATAGTCAAGGAGAGAAAAGAGTATAATGGGCCACTACTCAAATGCGCGGACATGAAGAAATCAGACATATATCTGCTTGATGGAACGTTTCTCGGGAAACTAAAAGATCTCTAATCCTTCCAAAACCTTCTTGTTTTTGTGTAATGCCTCTCTGCGTCAAGTAGATTCTTAATCAGCTTGTCTCCAGTTTCCAGTCGTCTCAGTACACGCGAAGCAGTTGAAGGCCCAATGCCTCTGCAGGCCAGAGCCACTACGGAATCAAATCCATGATCTATCACAAGGCTAGCAGTTCTCTCCATATGTTTCATATGCCTTTCTTCCTCATTGCTAAGCACATTCTTCCAGAGCTTCCTCTTCAGAATCTTTTCTGCTTCATGTACATACCTGAATGGTATGACACTAATCAGGCCAGCACCACATCTACTACACTTCATCTGCTTAGGTGCGTTTTTAACATCACCCATGTACAACCATTTCGTGCATTTGTAACAAATCAATCCAATCTTTGTGTTGAACACACGTCTCTTGAAAGCGGCTAGTATCTCCTTCTCAGGCTTGTTTTCAGCAACAAGTTCATACCTTCTTGAAAGTCCTGCAGTACCAATAGGAGACAGAGAATCCTTTGTAACAATCTTGAAATCCTTCCCAATCCGTTCAAGAACTTCAGATGCCTTTTCTACATCAAGCTTGTCTTGGTAGATTTCATTCATTGTTTCCTTATGTGCAGGCGTGTTCGCATAAACCTCAACTATCTTCTTCAGATAATTCTTTCCATAATCAGCATCCTTTGATATTATACCAAACCTCTTAGCTATGTGCAGGAACTTCCATCTGAACAACTCAGTCTCAGGCAGATCATTCTCAATCGTCTTCTTCATCAAGTCAGGAGTCAGCTTGTTGAATGCATCTACCACATCCTTCCAGTTAGGCCCTGGAAGCTTTATTATAATCCTGTAGGGATCTGTCTGCAGTCCCACGGAGCTGAACTTGCTTCTCAAAAGTGTAGACAAAGCACGTCCTATTGTGTCATTCACAAGCGAGCCAAAGCAGCAGTTTATTATCACATATGGAACATACGCATCATCTGTTTTGTGATATCCATGCTCAATCACAATCTGCTTGTCAGTTGGAACAGGTCCCCATTTCTTCTGCTTCTCAATCAAGCTTGTCATCTTTTTTGCAGCATCAGATCTGATTGGATATTTGGAGAGATTTACTATCTCCCTTCTCAACTTTCCAACACCCTGTGCAACTTCAAAAGGAACAGGTATAAGCTCGCCTTCCCATGCAGGTATGGACGCCTCTATACCTGACA
>JBDRNB010000068.1:0-3196 GCA_043811635.1 Candidatus Aenigmatarchaeota archaeon | reverse complement strand
CATATTTTATATTTGTCCTCTCTCACCAATAAATGTTACATAAACAGTGGCTTTATGAATGGCAGCGTGAAATTGAGTATAATTATCAACAATGTTATATACGACATCCATCTCGTTATTCTTGCTCCTCTCTTGGGAGAGATTCTATTGAAGACAAGTTCCCACATGCGGCCACCATCCAGTGGCTTTATTGGAAGCAGGTTGAATATCCCAACGCCTAAGTTAATTAAGATTATGAATTGCAGCAGGCCTGAAAGGAAATAGATTTCACCTTCAAAACCGCCAAACTCGTCCTTGATCAGCATTATATCAGATGCAGTGCTAAATGTTACTCCTATAAAACCCGTATCCTGATCTGGATGCTCAGGTGGCGGCGCAACTGTTATTATATTATATACATGTGTCTCACGACTTCCATCCTCATTTATGGTTATTGTCTCGATCCTCACATTCTCATTAATACCTATGTTCTTCAACACAGCTGTCAGCTCATCTCTTGAATGAATCTCGAATCCATTCATCTTGGTTATGATGCCTGTGAGGTTTGCATCTGCAGCTGGATATCCTTCTATCAGTCCTGCAGGTGCCACACCAACAGGGGTGAAGAGTCCTGTTACTCCGTATGAAAATATCAGGAATACAGCACCTGCAAGCATGAAATTACCGAATGATCCTGCAGCAAAGATACGCATCTGCTGCATAGTCTTCTTCTTAACAAGCTCCTTTTCATCAGGCTCTACGAATGCAAGTGGTATTACAAGAAGCAATCCAACACCAAGCGACTTGATCTTAAGCTTCTCCCTTGCAAACATAATGCCGTGCATGCCCTCATGAACGATTGCAAGCAGGGCTATTGGAATGATCCAGTACCAGAATGGGATAGCGAAATATCCAGGCCCTATGCTGGCTGTTGACGCTGTTGTAGGCACAACTGCAGCAAGCCCAGGTATAGAAACCTCTGTGACAAGTATTTTTATTATGATATCAATCAGGAACACCATCCCGTATATAGAGACGGCAAAGCCAACAATGACCCCCAGATTGCCCAACCATTTAAAGAACTTGGGATGGCCTTCACCTAAATTAACTATAAATTTCCTGCCCCTTTGAGTCCTCCTGATAAGCAGAATTGCGTCTCTCTCGAACTTGTTTTTATCTTTATAAATCACAAGTCCAAGTATAACTATAAAAATTATAATCGACCAAATATAATAATCGATAGAAGCGAGAAAGTCCATACAATTTAATTTGTATGTGCTCTATAAATATTCAACTTATTAGTTGAGCTAAATAAAATAGGTGATGATATGACGAAAGAAGAAGTGAAAGAAGCTAAAGAAGAAACCAAAGAAAATGTGGAAGAAAAGGTAGAAGAAGAGGATGACGAAGATATTGATGCAAAGGAAAAGCTGGCATTTCCAACTGCAGCCGTTGTCAGGGTAATGAAGAAGAAGCTTGACAAGGAGAAGATGATAAGAAAGGAAGTCAAGGTTGCAATGAACAAATGGCTGGAAAGGATGTGTCTTAACGTAGCAAATCAGATGAACAAGTTTCCTTACGTGGTCATGAACCTGAATGAGTTCAAAGAAGGCGTAAGAGTATACGAGGATCTGGAAAACTTCGACAAGGAGAAGCAGAGGATTCTTGCACATTTCGATGCAATGAAGAAGGACATTCAAAGATTGGAAAGAGACCTAGGAAAGATTGAAGAAGACCTTGTAGAGTAAATTCTTTTTCTAGTTTTTTTATTTTCAGAGACGTGAGTCTCGTTTTCTTTATATCCCTTTTATTTGACAAGAGAAAAACCCGGGCAAGTAATTACCTGGGTTTAGGCGCTGGACTGTTCCAGCAAAAAGCACACACAACAAAAGTGATTGCCATTGAAATCGAAACTCCTATGAGAACAGAGGAGCTGATTGCCGGATTGAAAAACAGGAGTATGATCACCTGTTATAACATTCAGTGCACACAACCACTTGAACGGGACTGTAGTAGGCAGCACAAACAGAATTACAGTGACCAAAATCTCAATGGAAAGGACACCCCCTATTCCTGTGAAGAATCCCGCTATTCCAGAAAGTGTTTCCATAGCAATGCCCTCCTTTCTTGACTCGGGTTCCAAGTCAGGGGTTTAATCAAGCCCCCCTTCACCTGCCACGCGTAAGAGAGGGTAAACAACGCAGCAGGCTACTAAGGGGGCGCAATTCGAATGATGGTCCTAGTTACCAGTCTTCATACCAGGACCTCTTTGTCTTTCCTCTTTCTTGGGCTCAGTTTCTGCCCGAGACGGCCAGATAGGCACGCCTTTCTTTCTTGTATTTTCTGACATGCGATCTATGTAATCTATCCAGAGAGAATCCACAAGAATCATCCTGGAGCTGTAGTGAAGGCCCGGTCAGAGACCAGGCTTGAATCGGATCATGTCCTTCCTGTAGAAGTGAAGCAGTCACCGAACCGGTAAGAAGTTTCCGGAATGAACGGCCTGACTTCAACTCCTAACTTGATCAGAGCTGCGAACGCTCCGTCCGATTGCGTTTTTTCTAAGTCCTTGATGAAATCACTGATTATTTTCCAAATCAGAACTGCCAAGGAATCTCGATTCTCTTTGCTCCCGCTATCTCTTTCGAAAAGAAACTGCGCGACAACAATGACCTTGTTAGACTGGCTATTCATTAAAATATCCTGGATGAATGTGATATCAATATCAGAACGGTGTAATTCCGTGCAGAATGAATCCACTCCGTCCAAGATCGCAATCTTCAGTGCTGACAAAACTTTCTGTGGAAGACCGTCAGGCATCCCAAAAACATTAATCTTCAGCATTTCTGCCTCCTCTTGTCATATCTCTGTTATTTTATTCTTTCCATTATTTCCTTTCCATGATTTCTCAGAAGATTGTGACAGAGCCCACATGGACCGAATTTATCATAAAGGTGCCAGTATTTTCTCATGGGTATTCTACGCTTTAGGCAGTTAGCCAAACCCCGCACGCCTTTCTTTCTGAGAATTCTGACAAGAGGATTATGGTTGTTATTGACTATGTGATCCAGAGATTCTTCGTAGATGTTCCCGATTGCAAGAGTTGCGTGTTGAAATTGCTTGCCTGAGTTGCAGAAGTAGACATTCCCGTTTGGGCCTATTGTTATTTCTTCGTATTGTACCCATCTACCAAAAACTTCTGCTTGTGTTGGAGGGC